>JANLHY010000656.1 GCA_024653795.1 Candidatus Brocadiaceae bacterium
TACGGTTTATCTTTTCTCTTTCCTGATTCTTTCCATTAATTTCTCGATAAATAACTTAAATTGTTTATCGCTTTCGATTTGTTCGTTCACCTTCTTTATAGCAAACATTACCGTAGAATGTTTTTTGCTGCTAAAGTAATTTCCAATCTGTTGATAAGACCAATTAAGAAGTGTTTTTATCAAATACATGCATACTTGACGTGGAAATGCGATAGATTTTGTTTTTTTATTCGAGTGAAGGTCAGCGCGTGACACATTGAAATAGGTTAGCACTGCGTCCTCAATTTCAGTAATTTTAACAATCTTTCCTTCATTACAGAAAAATTCATCCAAAATCTCAATTGCCAATTGAAGGTCTATCTTCTTCTCATTAAATTTCGCATGAGCCGATAGTGTTATCAATGCGCTTTCAACCTCTCTCACATTCTCGTCAAATTTTTCTGCAATGAATTCCAAAACATCTTCAGGGAAATGCACATCAAATTTAGCTGCTTTCGACCGCAAAATTAAAAGCCTCGTAGCATACTCAGGTTTATCTATTTTTACAACCATACCCGACATAAATCGGCTTGCGAGGTTTTCTTTTATCTGTCCGATCATTTTAGGATGCGCATCACTCGCCAATATGATCTTTTTGGATAATTCATACAGGGCATTGAAGGTGTGCATAAATTCTTCTTGCGTACTTTGCTTGTTGGAAAGGAAATGAACATCATCTATGAGAAACATGTCAGCATTTCTAAATTTTTGCCTGAATGCTTCAATCTTTCCTTTTTGTAATGAATAAATAAATTCATTTGTCCACTTCTCAGCCGACATATATATTCCATTTACATTTTGTTCTTCTTTCACTTTATTCCAAATCCCTTGGAGTATGTGAGTTTTCCCAACACCAACATTACCATGAATAAAAAGAGGATTAAATGCGGGATATTTGTCCTTAACTATCTCAAGGGCTGCAGTATAAGCAAGCCTGTTGTTAGGACCGACCACAAAATCCTCTAACCTCAGAATTCTATTTACGTGTGGATAACTTTTACTATCTGATTTTTTTTCAGGCAAAGGGATAGTTGCTGTTGAAACATTTTCTCCTTCACCATTTTGCAAGATAGAAAATCTTATATCCAAATCCTTATTATTTACTAATTTCCCAATCCCTTCCCTTAATACCTTTGTAAAATTTTCCTGTAACCATACCTGAGTAAAAATATTCGGAACTATAATATTCGCATAAGTATCGTTATAAGATTCAAGACGGGTGTTTTTGAACCACAGATTGAAACGTAAAGGGCCTACCCTTTCTCGAATATTTTGAAGAACGTCGTCCCAGACTTTTGAATAAGATTCCATATTCCCCTTACATTGTTACTTGAGAATAAAATTGAATTTGAAATGAATGAAAAAGTATTGTTGAAGGCGGGCGATATTAACAGAACAATTTATGTGTGTCAAAACAAAAAGAAGTTCTCGCTAATAGAATTTTTTTGGCATATGAAAAAGTAAGACGTAACAGTTCAATTAATAACGTAATTAAAAAAAATCACTGACTTCTGATGATCAATAAATAAATTTCGAAATAAATTATTTACCCGACTATCATTTTTCATTAATAAAAACGTTATGATTGTAATTGCGTATTATATTAAAACTTAGAAATATACAAAACCACTCTGTTCATAAAATTGTTCATAATTAAAATCACTGCTGTCCGGACGTTTAAATAGCAATTCGTTGTAAGTGATTAAATTTAAAAGAAATACGAGAAAAAAAGATCGTAATCGATTTGAAATTCAA
>JANLHY010000668.1 GCA_024653795.1 Candidatus Brocadiaceae bacterium
ATCGCTAGTAATCGCGGATCAGCTACGCCGCGGTGAATATGTTCCCGAGCCTTGTACACACCGCCCGTCAAGCCACCCAAGCAAGATGCACCCAAAATCACCGGCCAAACCCGCAAGGGAGGGAAGTGCTTAAGGTGTGTTTTGCGAGGAGGACTAAGTCGTAACAAGGTAGTCGTAGGAGAACCTGCGGCTGGATCACCTCCTTTCTAAGGAGTTTAAAAATTCCAATTAACCTGCTTCGCACGCAGGAGACTTCTAGTTTTTTAATTACTAATAAGATTTCTCTGCAAGGTTTGTAATAGGGTGAACTAAAACAATACCGTGAGATTACAGGCCCAAAGAATTAATTTAAGAATAATTTTGGGCCTATAGCTCAGTTGGTTTAGAGCATTCCCCTGATAAGGGAAAGGTCAGTGGTTCGAATCCACTTAGGCCCACCATTGTAAAAATTGTATGAGAAGTTTTATTTATAGGGGATGTAGCTCAACTGGGAGAGCGCTGCCCTTGCAAGGCAGAGGTTGGCGGTTCGACCCCGCTCATCTCCACCACTTTAGATTATGGTAAAGATTTAAAGTGTGATTTAAAATATTGTTCTTTGAAAAGTGAATACTTAACGGGTAGCAATTTGATCCTCTTTGTACGTATAAGATTACATAAATTGTCAAGCTACAAAGGGTACATGGTGGATGTCTAGGCGCTGAGAGACGAAGAAGGACGTGGAAGACTGCGATAAGCTTCGGGGAGCTGTCAAACAAGCTTTGAGCCGGAGATTTCCGAATGGGGAAACCTACTGTGGGTTTATGCCGCAGTATCGGTATCTGAATATATAGGATATCGAAGGTAACGGAGAGAAGTGAAACATCTCAGTAACTCCAGGAAAAGAAAGTAATCCGATTTCCTTAGTAGCGGCGAGCGAAACGGAAAAAGCCCAAACCGATTGTGTGTCAAACCCTTGTGTGTTGCACAGTCGGGGTCGTGGGGATTGTATTAGGCAGGACAAGGACTGTCTGGAAAGTTACAAATGTAATTTATAGCTGAATGGCGCAGGAAAGCCCAACCATAGAAGGTGATAGTCCTGTAGGTGAAATAAATTACACTTTCTTTACAATTACCCAAGTAACACCCGTCTCGTGAAAGCGGGTGTGAATTTAGGGAGTCCACTCTCTAAGGCTAAATACTACTCAGCGACCGATAGCGCACAAGTAGCGCGAGCGAAAGATGAAAAGAACCCCTGTTAGGGGAATGAAAAGAACCTGAAACCGTGTACTTACGAGCGGTGGGAGCACTATGATTCTGCTTCGGTGGAATAATGTGTAACCGCGTGCCTTTTGCATAATGAACCGGCGACTTACTGTGCATTGCTTGGTTAAGTCTTTTATGGACGGAGCCGTAGCGAAAGCGAGTGTGAAATGCGCGATTTTGTAGTGCATAGTAGACCCGAAACCAGGTGATCTACCCTTGGTCAGGATGAAGCGAATGTAAAAGTTCGTGGAGGTCCGAACTCATTTACGTTGAAAAGTGATGGGATGAACTGAGGGGAGGAGTGAAAGTCTAATCAAACCTGGTGATAGCTGGTTCTCCTCGAAATAGCTTTAGGGCTAGCCCTATGCATTGTACAATGGGGGTAGAGATACTGAATGAATGTTGGGGCCCACCAGGCTACCAGATTCAATCAAACTCCGAATACCGTTGTATGAACCATAGGAGTCAGACTGTGGGGGATAAACTTCATTAGTCGAGAGGGAAACAACCCAGACCGACAGCTAAGGTCCCTAAAATAGACTAAGTGATAAAGGAAGTGAGAGTGCGAAGACAGTTAGGATGTTGGCTTAGAAGCAGCAATCATTTAAAAAGTGCGTAATAGCTTACTAACCGAGCACTCTTGCGCCGAAAATATTGCGGGACTCAAGTCTATTACCGAAGCTTCGGATTTTTGAAATTATGCGTAATTTCAAAAGTGGTAGGGGAGCGTTCTATGGTAGGTTGAAGAGAGACTGAAAAGACTCTTGGACGATATAGAAGTGATAATGCCGGTATAAGTAGCGATAATATAAGTGAGAATCTTATTCGCCGCAAGCCTAAGGTTTCCTGGGGAAGGTAAATCCGCCCAGGGTTAGCCGGAGCCTAAGTCAAGGCTGAAAGGCGTAGACGATGGACAACAGGTTAATATTCCTGTGCCACCGTAATAGCGTTGAGCATGGGGGGACAGAGATGTGAAGGTTAGCAGGCCACTAGATACGGTCTGTTCAAGCCGGAGGTGTTGTCTCAGGAAAATCCGAGACGTATGGCATCGAAGGTGAGTACGTGGGCGTAAGCCCTTAAGTAACCGGAGCATCTTTCAAGAAAAGCCTCGTTTGCGAGCTATTATGGTGTCCGTACTAAAACTGACACAGGTAGGCGGGGAGAGGATCCTAAGGCGCTCGAGAGAACCCTCGTTAAGGAACTCGGCAAAATCACTCCGTAACTTCGGGAGAAGGAGTGCCCCGAATTTATTCGGGGCCGCAGTGAAAAGGCCCGGGCGACTGTTTACTAAAAACACAAGTCTCTGCCAAGATTTATAATCAACGTATAGAGACTGACGCGTGCTCGATGCCAGAACGTTAAGGGGATGGGTTAGTGTCCGAAAGGATGCGAAGCTCAGAACTGAAGCGCTGGTGAATGGCGGCTCTAACTATGAGAGTCCTAAGGTAGCGAAGTTCCTTGTCAGATAATTACTGACGTGCATGAATCGCGTAACGACTTGGGTACTGTCTCAACGAGGGACTCGGCGAAATTGTAGTCGTGGTGAAGATGCCACGTACCCGCGGCAAGACGG
>JANLHY010000694.1 GCA_024653795.1 Candidatus Brocadiaceae bacterium
ATATCAATCATATACAGGTCGCTCCTACGGAGCTGATCATATATTAACGATTAATTGCTACAAACAGTACGCCCTTAACAGGGCTTGATTTTTTCAAAATACTAAATTGATACGATTTTTTTAAATCTCAAATCGTAATTCGTAAATTTTTGCTAAAAGTGTCAAAATATTTTTTGTAAACACCTGCCTATTTGTTACTTTTTCTTTATGGCTGTGGCTATACCGACGTCAGAGAGTTATGTGAGAGGGTCAGATATGCGTATAGAGGGATCTATTAAAATTTACGGCGCAAAGATAGATGAATTGTTGAAAGAGATCATCCCGCCTCATAGAAATGATTATTTAAGTGAGCCAATATGGCATCACCTGCACACAGGAGGCAAAAGAGTAAGGCCTGCAATATGTTTAATTACCTGTGAGGCATTGGGAGGAAATACTAATGATGCGATACATTTTGCCCTTGCTATAGAGATTATGCATAATATGTTCCTCATGCACGACGATATTGAGGATGGTGATACGATAAGACGAGACCAGCCTACGGTATGGGTAAAGTACGGTATAGCCAATGCAATTAATGCAGGTGATTATCTTCTGGCATGTGCATATAAAAGCACACTAGCAAGCCCTGTCTCGGTAGAAAAAAAGATAAGATTACTAGAGGTACTTACCTTGACTTACCAAAAAACTGTGGAAGGCCAGGCGCTTGACATCAACGCAAGGGCGGCGGAAAATTTTTCAGTAGATAAATATATGTCGATGGTTGAACTTAAAACCGGATACTACCTTGCATGCGGTATGGTTGGTGGGGCCGTTGTATCTGGTATTTCCGAAAAGGTTGTAGAAAAGATATGGACACTTGGGAAAACGATGGGGCCTGCATTTCAGATTCGTGATGATTTAATCGACTTAACACACGGCAAGGGACGCGGGGGGGTAATTGGTTCCGATGTGAAGGAAGGCAAGGCAAGTTTTCTCTATTCCTATGCATTACAGGCCGCTTCTGACGATGATAAGAAACACTTGCGTGACATTATGCTAAAACCCAGAGACGAGACAACAGATAATGATATAAAATTGGCGCTGGACATCTATAAAAAGTATAACGCTATAAAATATGCTCAAGATTATGCGGAAGATTTGATAAAGCAATCTTATAACATAATTGATGAAATTCCTGTCGAAAACAAAACGGTATTCAAAGAAATTGCTTCTTTTATGGCCAATCGTATGTCATGATAATACTTTTCATATAAATTTTCATTTACTGTTAAACAATTACTACTTAAATTTGGAGAATAAAAGATAATGAGAATGATAGGAAAAAACTTACAGATACTGACAATTACTGGTGCCGTGTTATTTGTTTCTTTATACGGATGCGGCAAAAAAGAGGTTTCTGAAGGTGTAAGTAAGAATGAAGAAGCTACAACTGAAGAAACATCGGCCGACCGGGAGGTGAAGAAAGAGGTAAAACTTCCGGAAAAAATGTCAGCTTCAGAGTATTATAACTACGGATTGGAACATATTAAAAAAGGTGGTTTCGCCGAAGCAATTGTGGCATGGGAGAAGGCGCTGGAGTTAGAACCAACAATGATTAATGCTTATGAAAAGCTTGCAAAGGCTTATTATACCCAGGGTAAATTTACTAAAGCCGGAGAGATTTACAGAAAAGAACTGACGTTAAAGCCTGACGACCCTATGATATATTTTAGTTTGGGTGTTGTCTATCGTATGAATGAGCAATTTGGAGATGCAATCAAAATGCAGACTACCGCAATATCTTTGAATCCCAAGCTTGCTTCTGCCTATAATGAACTTGGATTAACGTATTGCAAACAGAGAAAGCTGGACGAGGCTATCACCGCACATAAAACGGCATTAGAAATAGATCCTAAGTTAGGAACGGCGCACAATTATTTAGGTGTCGTTTATTTGTTAAAGGGGATGAGCGCCGAGGCAGAGGCAGAATTTAATGAATTCAAGAAATACGAAGCGGAAAAAAAGATGTACCCATCGCACGGTGGAGCTTCATCACACTAAAAATAAAAATGGGGGCACTTATATAATGCCCCCATTGCTTTAAATTCTGCTTTACAGGCAATAAACTTATTTCTTGCCTTTTTCTTGTTCCTTTTTGCAAATTGGACATGCCAGGAAATCCGCATCACACTTGTCGCAGTGCTGGATGAGCCATTCCGCTGTCATCTTCTTGCAATCCGGACACTTCATTTCCCACTTTGCCAGTGTCTTTCCCTTGATAGCTCTTACACGTGCCTCTTTGCATTTGGGACACTTTCCTTCCATGGTTGCGGCTTTTAACTCAGCAGATACCTTTTGACACATAACGCATGCCAAGACATCTTTCCCGCACTTATCGCAACGGTGAACAGCAAGTTCTCCTATCTCATTTTTGCAATCCGGACAAACCATGACCTGTGCTGCAAGCGTTCTTCCCTTTTCCGGACTTACTCGCACATCCTTACAAGTGGGACACATTGGTAACTCCACCGTGGGATGTTCAGGCGCAAGCGCCTTTTCACCATGTTTGTGCGTTTCTTCCTCGGCATAAACATAATTGCCCGCACACATCATTAGACCAACAGAAGTAACTGCAGAAACAACTATCCCTAAAAATTTCTTATTCAACATGCTTTACTGGCCTCCTTTCGTGGTATAAAAGTTTTAAAATGATAACATTTAAAATATGCATACTTTTAACCTTTTCTATCAAAATTGTCAATGAATTTATTTATTCTAAATAAATTATTAATAAATGCTCAACAAAAACTTATACTTTTGTCATTTCGACTGAAGGGAGAAATCTGTAAGCCGCGTAATTTCAATGATCAAAAGATTTCTCAATAGTGCTAATCTTCTACTATTCAGCGAGAGCGCCTTACTTTAATGTCGTCATTAAAAAGACCATGACAAAAAGGGCAACAGTTTCTATAATACCGAGTACCATGATGTAGTTACCAAATCCCTTTCCGGTTTCTGCAAGGGCATCAGATGCTACTGCAGCAGCCCTTCCCTGAAACAATGCGGATGCGCCAATTGCCATACCACCTAACAATCCCGCAAAAAATCTTAATAGATGAGGCGTAGTTTCTGGCGCCCCTTTGATTGCATTCATCAAGATCATTCCGTAGATCGTTTGCGATAGGGGGAGTCCGACTAGGGCTATAAGGATAAATGGAGCATTCTTGTTATTTAAAAAGCACTTTTTCCACGCCCCAAGGGCTGCCATTCCCGCTGCGCCAATTCCCATTGCAGAACCAAGTGCGGAGAGACATAGAGCAAATACATAACCAGCTTTTCCTAAACCTTCTAAGGTATCCATTTAATTCCCCCTGTCATTGAATTGTATGGTTTTTACGCAACCGTTTTTATAACATTGTGCTTGTTATTTTTGTATAAATTTCATTGTTTGATTGCTGCTTCGTTGTGTTATGTTCTTGTATTGTGTTTTAAACGGACAATAGGAAATTCCCGACCATTGAATATTCAAATGATTCGAAAATTCTAGCAGGTTTAGCCGTATACCATGCACAAGGACAGACATGGCGCCTAACATCATATTCATTGTGTGTCCAAAAATCAATATAAGAATTGCCATAGGGAGTAAAATGCTTTGAAAACCAATATCCATTGCTATGTTGTTAAATGCCAAAGCAATCTCTTTTGATGCGAGACCAACGGCAAAAAGTCTGATGTATGAAATGATATCAGAAAAACTTCCAATGCCCGACAGGAGATTCATAAGGAATCTCGCCATTCCTCTGATAACACCCCGCAAAAATCCATCATTTTTTTGCTCTCCAAATAGAATCAAGGATACAAACCAATAACCAATTAGAATGGTTGCTATAATGCTTAATCTGTCGTGCAATAAAAGAGACTTTGCGATGAAATACATACCCCATATTAATGCCGCCCACCCTGTTTCTGCAAATGCGGTAAAAGAGGGGTAAGCCCTCATTGCAGCCCATATTCGCGCAAGGGAAAGATGTATCACCGCTATGAAAAAACACAAGCGCATTGTAGACGCTTCGCTTTCTACACTATAAGTATTCAGGGCAGGTATAATCAGCATTTTCAAAGGTGGGATTTGACTTAATTTTTCAAACCCAAACCACATTCCAGTGACAGCCCCCCATACTATAGTTGTAATAGAAAGGATATAGATGAGGAGTATCTGTTCCTTAGATATTTTCTTATAATACCGTTGAATGAGAAATGCTGCAATAAGGAGGGTAATACCATATCCACCGTCACCTATAATCATCGCAAAAAAAAGGCTAAAGAATATCAAAAATATGCCGTTTGTATCGGCTTCATTATAACCTGGTGTAACGCCAATGAATTTCATTACAGGCTGAAATAATCTTGTCCACCTTGAATTCTTCAGGAATGTAGGAACTGTATCCTCGTCTGACGGGTCTTCTGTATGTATTGCCCAACCATTTTTGCCAGCGGCATTTTCAAGACTTCCAACTAATGTTTCAGGACAGAAGCCTACCAGATATGAAATATTTTCTTCTTTTCCTATGCCAGCTTTTGCCTCTTCATAATTCAGCAACTCTTTATACTGAATAAGTGTCTTTTTTATCGCGGGAGCGGCTTCGTATAAATTCGCAATCCTGTTCTGCGCCAGTAGAAGTTGATCTTCTTTTTTCTTAATAATACTCTCAATTTCATCTATTCCACAAATGGGCAGCTTTATTTCTTCGAGAGGCGCTTCTAAATTATTTCCATTAGAAACTACCGCAAGATAGAGAGCATCGCCATCCTCAGAAATGATATTCACATGACAATTTTCAGGAATTTTATTTAATTCACTTTTTTGACACTTGTAAAACTTTACAGTAATACCCGCCTCTTTCAACCGGGTAATCTCTTTTGGATCAAATCGTCCCCAAACTTCTAATCTTTTTGAATCTGTAATGAGTAACTTTATTTCCTCGTCAATCCGTTTTACTTCATCTATAGAGCACAATAGTTGTTTTGCTATCGTAAAACCATCTTCATTGGAAAACTTGTTGCTCTCACTAACACAAATATGTTCTGGTTTGTTTGAGACAACCTCATCCATAATTTGTATTTTCTTTTTTAGTTCGGCGATTGTATCACTTCCTATTGTGGCAACAGGGCGAATATGTAATACTCCTAATTCGCCCAGGGTATCCAGCGCCTCGTCTACCCATGACGATTTAATGACGATTGAAACTTTTTTCATCCTTACAATCATTCAACTTACTCCCTGGATCTTTTTCTTAGCCATTCGTGCCCATCCCACAGCCGCTCCCTCTTGGTCCCAAAGGAATATTGTTATATGCCGGATTGCATCCTTAGTTTCAGGGATCTTGACCTTTTCAAACAAATTTACCCGCTGTGATGTGATGTTTAAGTCCGCTTCGAGTAACCTATATTGTTCTTTCAGCACACATTCTTTTGCCTGGAGGGAAATCATCTTTGCAATAACTTCAACTGCGCTGTCAACCCATAAAGGATAAGTAAACAAATCATATTTTTTAATATCTATATGTGATGAAACAAAAGCAGGGATATCCACTCCAGCTATATTTTCCACGCGTGTTTCAATCCCTTTTAATGTTATAAGTTCAGAGAGTCCAACCTCTTCACCAAGCAAACTAATCCATGAAGCCATTTCCGTCTTTAATTTATTTAATTCGTCTGTTACCTTTTTTAAACCTATTCTAACTTTATCTAACTCTCTCTGAAGTTGTTGCTTCTTTATATAAAGGGTGGGAAGGAAACGGTCATATCGCTTGAGGCTGTCCTTCTGTTTCTTTAATTCTGTTTTGGTGAGTTTGATTTTTTTCATCTGAAATAGACCCTTTTGGCCAAAATTTCTTTATTAATTCAGTTCTAATCCCTGTCTCTTCCGGAACGAAACAATCTGATAGTATGCGCCATCCAGTGTTAAGGGCGTCTTCGAGCTGTATATTGACAGTGAGTTCCATTAATTGTTCTTCAAAAAGTGTTCCGTATTTTAATAGTTTGTTGTCCCACGGGGACATCTTGAACCCCATTGATTTCTTTTCCAATGTTTCCTGATAAAATGCGTAAAGTTGTATCATGGCGTCCATTAAAGGTCTATGGTCGTCTCTAGTCTTTTTATTCACAAACTGTTTAAGCCTGCTGAGAGACCCAAAAGGTTCAATTCTGCCTTTATTCAAATAGTATTGGCCTTCTGTAATATACCCTGTATTATCAGGTACGGGGTGGGTTACATCGTTACCCGGCATAGTTGTCACAGTGAGGATTGTTACCGAGCCGGCACCCTCAAAACTAACAGCCTTTTCATACCTGGAAGCAAGCTGGCTATAAAGGTCTCCTGGGTAACCTCTGTTCGACGGGACTTGTTCCATTATTATGGCTATTTCCTTAATTGCATCACAAAAATTTTTCATATCAGTGAGTAATACGAGCACTTTTTTACCCTGCAGGGCGAAGTTTTCTGCGACTGCAAGAGAAAGGTCAGGAACCATAATGCACTCCACGACTGGATCGGCTGCGGTATGAATACAGAGGAATGAACGGCATAGCGCTCCCTCACTCTCAAGGGTATTTTTTAATAAAAGATAATCATCATACCTTAATCCCATACCACCGAGTACGATTACATCTACTTTCGATTGGAGGGCAATGCGTGCCAGTAGTTCATTGTAAGGCTCTCCTGATGAGGTGAAAATGGATATCTTCTGAGATTCTACGAGAGAATTAAAAACATCTATCAGAGGAAGGCCTGTGTGTATCATGTTAGAAGGCATTAAGCGTTTTACTGGATTTGCAGAAGGACCATTTATATCGATAAAGTTTTGGGTGAGCATCGGCCCGCCATCACGAGACCTTCCTGAGCCATTGAATATCCTCCCCAGGAGATTTTCAGAAATGGAGATTTGCATTTGTCTCCCCAGAAAACGTACTTCGTCTTCCGTGGAAACCCCACTACTTCCCACAAATACCTGGAGATAAACCAGTTCACCCTCAATGCGAATAACTTCGGCAAGGGAAATACCGTGAGCAGAGGAAATAAAAGCCAGTTCCCCGTATTTTACGCCTCTTGCTGAAACAGCAATAACATTCCCTGATATATTAATAATTTTATTGTATATTCTTTTCATCTTTATTTACCGTTTGAAGTAACCATTTCTGATTCTATAGAAATATCATTAAAAGAGATTGTGCTTACCTCGGAGAATTCTTTCTTATGCTTGTAAAACAGTTCCAGAATGAGACGTTCATTCTCCTGGAAGCCAGGAGTATTCCACTCAGAAACATTATAGTCGAGAAATAGTTGTCTCATTTTATTAAAGAAATTTCGCACATTTTCCTTGCTTTTGATTTCAAGAGAGGCATCGATAATATCCTGAAGCAGTGAAAATACTTTTCGTTGCCGTTCTTCTGATGTGGCGCCATCCACCTTGTCAAAGGCATCCTGTTGTAAATAGACATTATCAAAGAATTCACCTTTTAAATATTCTGTATAATCTTCCAAAGTAATTCCTTCTTCTCCCACAACCTTCATCATCTGGTAGACATCATTCGCTCTTGAAAGAAGCTTTACTGCCTTAATTCGCGACTTCATGTCAATAATACCCGTATATCTCGACCAGCTTTCCAAAGGATCGATTGCAGGATAGCGTCTGGCGTCCGAACGTTGGCGAGATAGTCCATGAAAAGAACCCACTACCTTTAGGGTTGATTGTGTAACAGGTTCCTCGAAATTGCCTCCTGCCGGGCTTACTGTTCCTCCAATGGTGACGGAACCTATACTGCCATCTCTCATCTTAACAACGCCAGCCCGTTCGTAAAAGCTCGCTATCGTAGATTCCAGGTAAGCAGGAAAGGCTTCCTCGCCTGGTATTTCCTCCAACCTCCCTGATCTTTCTCTCAATGCCTGTGCCCAACGTGAAGTCGAATCGGCAAGTAAGAGCACATGGAGTCCCATCTGCCTGTAATATTCTGCCATAGTAATTGCGGTATATACTGACGCCTCACGAGTTGCAACAGGCATTGCACTTGTGTTGCACACAATAATAGTTCTCTCCATGAGAGATTTACCAGTGAAGGGGTCAATTATTTTAGGAAATTCCTGGATTGTTTCCACTACTTCACCGGCACGCTCACCACACGCTGCGATAATTACAATATCAACTTTTGCATTGCGGCTGGTTACCTGCTGGAGCACTGTCTTTCCTGCGCCAAAAGGACCTGGAATGCAATAGGTACCACCCTTTGCCACAGGGAAAAGGGTGTCAATCATTCTTATTCTCGTTATAAGAGGTTCTGTTGGATCCAATCTCTCCCAATAAGAGGTAATTGGTCTTTTTACAGGCCATTCGAACATCATACATAATGGAATTTGTTGCCCTTTCTTATCCTTGATGAGGGCAATCCTTTCCCTCGCACTGTATTCTTTTTGCTCTGCAATTTCTACAACATGATACTCACCAAGATAATAGAAAGGTATCATAATCTTATGGATAAAAATGCCTTCCTTTACCGTACCAATAGCATCACCAGCGTATACAGCATCACCTGGCTTCACACAAGGGGTAAATTTCCATTTGGTAGTCTCTTTCAGGGCATTAATGTATTTGCCGCGCTGGAGGAAAAAACCGAGTTCGTTTGCGAGGTCATGGAGTGGATTCTGAAGACCATCAAAGAGTTGTCCAAGAAGCCCGGGCCCAAGTTCTATCGATAGCAATCTACCGGTAAATTCAACCTCATCTCCCATTTTGAGACCTCTGGTATCCTCAAAGACCTGTAAGTCAGCCCTGTTTCCCCTTATGCGAATGACCTCTGATTTGAGACGGGTATCTTTTAAAATAGCGTAGGCGACTTCATTTTGCTTAACATGCCCGTGAAACTCTACTGTGACCATATTTCTGTTTATGCCAATAATTTTACCTTTGTTTTTCATAGTTAGTTTCACCCATTAATTATTTATGACTATGGAATTATTTATACTATTGATAATACACTCCAGTTTACCTTGACCTGTTTTCGGATCAAAAAGTGACATTCTCTCATGGAGTTGTAATTTAATGTAATAAATAGCAAGCTTATCTATATCAAAATAATGTCCGTATTCGAGCTCATCGAGATAATTCCATCGGGCTTTATTAATAAGTTCTTCGGCTAGAAGAGGTGAATTTGCATTAAAGGTATTTTCTGCAAGGGCTGACTGAAAATAATCATATACAACTTCACCTCTGATAAAAGGCTCAGGCTCAACTCCCAGCTTTTCTGCTCTTAGTTTTACAAGGATATTTTTTATACCTTTTTCCCATTGGAAAAAACGTTTTACGGCATCGAGAGGAATTCTATCCTCTTCCACATTGAATAAACTTATAAGCTGCAGTATATTGAAGTCCTTCTCATCCAGAAAATCCTTACAAACGGCAAGAAAGGCGTCAATCGTTATATTTGGTTTTTCATGGAAGGAAAGGCTGGGTAGTGATGCAACGATATAATAGTACGATTTCTTCACTGTGTTTGCGCACCGTTTCTTAGTGAATCTATAAAATTATAAAATTTTGGATTTAAATATGCCGCGAAGGCGTCTGCTATGCCCTCATCTGTGAAATCAAAATAAGAATGTTCTCCTCTGACACCTACACGAAAGCCTTTCTCTATATTCTTGTGAACTTTCAGTTCTATGCCAGACCTTATTTCCTCATTCAATCTGGTTAAAAAGACTTCATGCAGTGTATCCCTGTCGGTCTCACTAAGTAGTACCTCAAGACATATATCACCATTCTTTTCCATTTGCCACCCTTCAATAACTCTGAAAATTAGGGTCTTCAGGGTTTCTCCTGATAAAACCGTTTGACATTCTTTCTTTATAAGAGTGGTAAAGATTTCGGTGAGGGACGCACGTACGCTCAGAATAATATTCCGCGCCGCCTGTTCCAGGGCAACCTTGCCGGCGTCTTCTTTCTTCTTTATTTCATTTTCGGCATGTTTGACGATTGCCTCAGCATCGCTTCGAGCCTTATGTATAATTTTCGACGACTCGGTCTTCGCCTCTTTTATAATTTCCTCGGCCCTCTTTTCTGCCTCCTGGATGCCTTCTAACTTAATCTTCTGTATCATTTCATTAAGATTGGTATTTGATTTTTCTTGTAGTTTCATTTTTCAGTATCCCCATAAATTTAGCTGCCTTCGGCAGCAACTTTTAAAGCTTCCCTCTAATAAAAGGGGTTGGGAGTGTGTAAGTACGTCTTTAACACACCCCTTAATCGTTCGACTGACCCTTCGATAGGCTCAGGATGTAGTGTCGTGCATGGTGAGCTTGTCGAACCATCACGACGAAGTCCCCTCTTGCCAGAGGGGAAACTATATATCTGATTGGAATTTCTTGACATCTAATGATATATGGTCTGAATGTATTATCGGTTTAAATAGAAGAAACTTTACAAAAATATTCAGGATATATGCAGGTTGCAGTGAACGTCATAAATTAAGTTAACATTTAAACGCGTCACGGCAGGCAAAGTGAAGCAATCTCACGGACGGAATGTTTCGGGCTATTCGCAATGACAACTAACTTTTAGCGTACACAGTATTTAATACCTTAATGGTATAAGAATTTTCATTTTATTTAAGGGGATCTTGTGGAGTGGCAGACAAAAAATCCCCCTTAAAAAAGGGGGACTCAGGGGGTTGTAAAATACTCTGATAAAAGGAATACCATGAGAAAAAACACAACCCCCTATATCTCCCTTTGCTAAGGGGGATTAACTCGTACCCTTTTATCATTTGCTATTTTTGATTTTGTGTTAACTTCAGCATTTCCTGTAAATTTGCTGTCAACTCCCACCAACCATTTTTAAATGTGGCAAAGTCAGGACCTCCCATAGCAGATGCGTATCGCACCGAGTTGGCATAGAAAAACCACTGCCTTATCCATAGTCGTTCAATCGTCTCATCAAAAGGATTAGACGGATCTGCCAATCCTTCATTCCATGCTTTCTGAAGTAGTTGTGTAGCGGATAAACACATCTTATCGGTTTCTGCTATGGTGGCATCAAGTTTGACAAAGTGCTGGTTAACCCAATCTGTATTATGACAACCCTGGCATACCTTCTTCATTTCGGTTTGGCGCCGCAACTGTTCACTTTTATCGATCAGATATTCAGAAGCTGGTTCTCCTGTGTATGCAGTTGGAAGAGGTATGCCATCCTTGTTTTTGATTAAATATGTCTCGCCAATTTTAGGTTGAGGATGGGAGTAAATGAGTCCAAACAGCCTGACCCATAGTCTCGCGCCAAAATCATGGGTTCTTGATACAATAACCTTATTATCAGGAGTAGTTATGAGACTATTATGGCATGTTGCACATGTTGGAGCTTGAAAATCTTTACCGACTCTCCAGGGAACATTATTCCAGTTCCATTCATGCTGTATAGAGAAGAAAATGTTCCCGTGCTTACTTTCTTTGTAAACTTCAAATGCAGGCACATCCGGTTCGAGATGGCATTGAAAACAGGTATAAGGTTTTCTGGCTACCTCTATTGAAAAGCTGTGTCGTGGATGGCATGATGTACATGCCCCCAGGCTTCCATCAGGATTAATCCTTCCTACTCCCTGATTTGGCCAGTTGGCAAGGTCAGGAACATCAATTTCACCCATCTTTGAGAAAATCTTCTTCATGCCTTTTACAGTTACAGCAGTGCCATGACACGCATAACATGTTTCAGCCTTTGCATATTCCGATGAATTAAAATGGATCATTTTACCGTCTTTAATTTCATTAACGCTTGTGATTGCCTCACCAAAGGTATGATAAAGAGGGTTTTGTTGAAGGTTTTCCAGTGCGTGTGCCTTTTTACTGACGGAATATTGGTCAACTTCAACTGAGTGACAGACCTTACAATCATTTGGCGACACAATCACATTGATCATAAATCCAAAGTGTTCGAAGTTGTCTTTGTGGGCAGAGGCATTCAGACTATGACATTCATAACAGCCAACGACGGTTGACTGCAAAGTTTCTGGTATTACCTCGCTTGAAATCCTTCTCTCGATAAGAGGCATTTTGAGCGCCATTTCCGGAGATGTTTTTGAATGCCTGCTTTTAAGCCAATCCTCGACAATTCCCGGTGTGTAGTTTCTGTGGCATAATATGCATACTTGACTTTGCTCACTGATTGGAGGTGGCATAAATACTGGCCACTCCTCTCCGGCAAGCGTATTCGCTGCATACACAAAAAAGAGAACTAAATAAGTAATATACCGAAGTATTTGATTAATAAAAGGTATCATTTAAATTTATTTGATGGTTGAAATCCGGTATTCTTCCTCTTAAAAGACTTTATTATTTCCATAATGACAAATGTAAAGGAGGAAAACCCAAAGACGGTAATCCAATCCTTTAAGTCTAAGGGCGTTACCTTAAAAACATTTTCTAAATAAGGTGTATAGACAATGGCTATCTGCATGGACAATGAAAGCCCCGTTGCTAATAGAAGGTTTTTATTGGTAAAAACACCTACCTTAAATAATGAAAGCCTTGCATTTCTGCAGTTAAAAGAGTGAAATAATTGTGAGACGACCATTACGGAGAAGGCAACCGTCCTTGCCCGTTCAAGATCTCCGCTTAACGCACATGGCAGTACTTCATTAGTAAACCAGTGTAAACAACCAAGTGTTGCACAACTTGTATCGTACAAAACATATAGATAAGCAAAAAGAGTACTGAAGGCTATAAGAAAACCTTGAAATATAATCAAACTGCCAAGTTTTTTGTCTACGATTTGTTCTGTGGACCTTCTTGCCGGTCTTTTCATGATATCAGGGTCTACCGGGTCAACACCCAATGCCAGGGCAGGTAGTCCATCTGTAGCGATGTTTATCCACAATATTTGTATAGGGAATAACGGCAGGGGGAGATTGAATATCGACGCAAACAGCATTGTCAAAATCTCTCCTGCATTGCACGAAAGCAGGTAGTGAATGGACTTCTTTATGTTGTCATAAATGCCTCTTCCTTCTTCAACGGCTGCTACGATAGATGCAAAGTTGTCGTCCGTTATGACCATATCAGATGCCTCTTTTGTGACGTCAGTTCCGGTAATACCCATGGATACTCCGATACTTGCCTCTTTTACAGCAGGGGCGTCATTCACCCCATCGCCGGTCATAGCGACTGCAGCTCCTTGTTTTTTCCATGCCTTAACAATCCTGAGCTTGTGTTCGGCAGATACGCGGGCATATACGGCTATCTTAGATACTTCTTTTTCTAAAGCATCGTTAGAAAGCGCATCCAATTCTACCCCATCTATAGCTTTTGAATTGTCACAAAGAAATCCAAGTTCTTCACCAATTGCACGGGCTGTATTTTTATGGTCGCCGGTAATCATAACGGTCGTTATACCCGCATCGTGACAAGTAGCAACGGCATCCTTTACCTCTGGTCTGGGTGGATCCATCATAGCCAATAATCCGGCAAAAATCATGTCTCTTTCTATAATATTCGGTGTTGGGTTGATCATTTCATGGCCGAATTGTTTGAATGCTGTACCAAGGACGCGCAGTGCAGCGCCAGCCATATTATTGTTTTCATTTAAGATGGCCTGTCTATCGTTTTCTGTTAATTTTCTTATCTCTCCTTCAAGGTAAACATTTGTGCAATCCTTCAGAATGACATCTGCTGCGCCCTTTTCGTAAACAAGCAAAGAGTCTGGTGTTCTTCTGATAGTAGACATCTTCTTTCGATCGGAATCAAAAGGTATTTCTGAAAGAAGCGGTAATCTTTTTTCGAGTTCTTCCTTCCAGATACCTGCCTTACCCGCAACACTCAGGATGGCGCCTTCTGTAGGGTCGCCGATGATCTTCCAGGTATTATTGTCTTTTTTAAGATAGGCATTGTTACATAATACACCAATTTCCAGTACTTTTTTTACTGCTTGCAGTTCGATTTCTGATAAGGGCATGCTGTTACTAAAAAAATTTCCCTCAGGGATGTAACCCGTTCCTGAGACATCGATAGTTTTACCACTAACAAATATCTTTCTAACGGTCATTTCGTTTTGAGTGAGAGTACCTGTTTTATCCGAACAGATAACTGTGGCACATCCGAGGGTCTCTACCGATGGTAATTTTCGAATCAGTACATGTCGTTTTACCATGCGTTGCACTCCTAATGCGAGAGCGATGGTTACTATGGCCGGCAGGCCTTCTGGGATGGCTGCAACGGCAAGACTTACCGAGGTGAGGAATGCCTCCAATAGTGGATCTTTTCGCCATAACTCCAAAAGGAAAACGATTGTTACAATTCCTAAACACAGATAGACTAATTTTTTCCCGAATACCTCGAGCTTACGTTGAAGGGGGGTTTCCTCTTTTCCTGCTTCCTGGATGAGACCGGCAATTTTGCCCAATTCGGTGCGCATTCCAGTTGCCACAATAACACACGTTCCTTTACCGCTCGTTACCGAGGTGCCCATAAACATCATATTTTCTCTGTCTCCGATAGGTAAAGAGGGATTTTGAAGTGGTTCCGTGGATTTGCCAACAGGCGTTGATTCACCCGTAAGGGATGCCTCTTGTGTTCTTAGACTAAAAGAAGAACACAATCTGCCATCGGCTGGGACATAATCCCCGGCCTCCAACAAGGCAATATCCCCAGGCACAATATCGCGGGATGGTATGGAATACATTTCACCGTTTCGCAAAACCTTAGAAAAAGGCGCTGACATCTTTTGCAATGCAGCAAGGGATTTCTCTGCGCGGTATTCCTGGATAAATCCAATAATGGCATTGATGATAACGATGGCAATAATGGCCAACGCATCGACCCATTCTCCCATAAATCCTGAGACTATAGCGGCTGCAATCAATACCCATACTATGAAGTCGTTGAATTGGCTCAGAAAGAGCATTATGGGTGATACGCCTTCTTTTTCTTCTAATTGATTGTATCCGTATTTCTTGAGCCTGTTTTCAACCTCAGTACGGCTAAGCCCAGTATCTGTATTGGTGCCGAGATTCTTTACAACCTCATCAATCTGCATTGTATGCCAGGGTGTATCGGTTATTTTGTCTGTCATCGTAGTATTCTATAAAAACAACTATTATTGTGAGTTTTTAAAAATGAAACAAGACTGATTTACGAATTACCCTCCCCCTGTCCCCCTCTGGAGGGGGATAAAGGGGGAGGTAAATCTCAAATTGTAAATCAAAAATTCTTTTCTCCTTTTTCTTTGTGGTTACGCCATGTTATCAGTCAGAGACGTTGCAACACAAATCTTGCCTATGGGATTGACGATAAATAATCTGAACAAGTTTGTTGTCCGACACTTTGAAGATCAGGCACTGTCAGGGCTAATCCCAGTTTTCACGAGGACAAGTGCCCAATTCAGACTCGTCCTCGTGAAAACGGGGATAAGACCGTCACTAACCCCAGCCTTAAGGCTGGGGTTAGTGGGTACA
>JANLHY010000699.1 GCA_024653795.1 Candidatus Brocadiaceae bacterium
TGTTCCATCACTTATTAATCCCGATGTAACTTTTAAAAGAGAGGACTCTGGAAAGCGTGAACTTATGTGTGTAGCGAGTCCTTTGGAGGGGCGGTATTCCCTCCTAAATGTTTTGCTGTTCTTATACCTGCCCTACCAGCAACTTTAGAACCACCCCTACCTGCACGAGAGGAACCACCAATCACATTTACATATCTACTTAAGATTCTTCCTATGTTTTGACTTGGAATTGTTCCTCTACCACAACTGCCAGTAACAGATGAGCTGAGATTGCCCCATTGTGGTTGCCCCTTTATAGAAGCGGAGTATGATTTTGAAGTTCCCATTGCTTATTTTTTACTCTTAAATGCTTTAGCTATTGGAGAATTGTTCTTTTGTAATACATTTTCAAAAAAGTTTTTCAATGCTAGGTTTGATTGATAGTTTTTAAGGGCGACTCCAACTGCCGGTGGTATTTCTGATAGTTTAATGGTCGCTAAAGCATTAGCATAATGTGTGTCTGCTCCTGTGATATTTTCATCTATCAATGCATGGAAAATGTCATAAGCTCTTTTCTTTTTGGGATTACGTTTTAACATTTGAGAAGCCAACTCTAAAAACCCAACTAACTCAATTTCGGTAAGAGATTTCAGGTCTTTGTTTATTATGTTTTTGGTTACTGCTGATGATAGATTTTCCTGGTCTAATTTTTGATAAAGGCTTTTAACAACCGGTGGAATAAGACTGGAACCTGGAATGGTTGAAGACAGCTTATCCCTCGATAGCCAGAAATAATCACTTAAATCAATATTATTGAGTAATGGTTCGACTTTTAGCCATCTGATTACTTTATCCCTTGACCAATTTTTAAAATCTGTCTTTGAATCCAGTTCCTGTTTTGTTTCTTCAGACGACTTATCCTTGCAAGCGGTTTCAAGTTCCACAAGTTGCCATGGAACACCCTGCTGCGATATCTGCCATTCATAAAGCTGTTTGAACAATTGTAATTCTGAATACTCCAATACCATAAGCTTTGCCAATACAGCATCATTAAAGTTTGAAATTTTTGCTACCGATGCTAATCGTTTTCTTAGAGTTAATGTGTTTAAGAACCGTTTGATTTGCCTTGGGTTTCCTGATAATGTTTGTGTTATTATTGGTACTAATGCAGGAATAGAAAGGAGGCTGTTTGATAAAGCCTGATGTTCTTCAGGAGAAATTACCTCTTTTATATTGGCAAGCCCAAATACTGAATATCTATTGTCTTGTCTGAATGTATGAAAAGCTTTTATTGCTTTTGTAAAAACTTCATCTGGTAATTCTCTTTTCGCCACCAGTAATGATATATATGTCTCTACTTCAGAATCAGAAAGCCTTGGTAGATAATATGGAACTTGAATAAGCTTTTCCAGATAATCATCAACTAATCTACTACTTGCATCATCATCTGTCTTACCCTGGGATTTATATCTGTATTCTATTGCATTACGAACGATTCGAGGGTCTGCACCAATTACAAAAGCTGTTTTCTCGACATTTAGAAAAAGCTTGATTGCTTCAAGGTTTTCAATGATTCTATCTGGAGTGCATCTATCCAAATCATCAATGATAACTACTAATTTTTGGATAGATGACTTTTCAACCATCTCAGCAAAATCATTTCTGAAATCTCGAACCAGAGTAGATTCATCATCTTGATTTTCTTTGATAAGTGATTTCAGGTATTCTTCTGACTCCTCACCTTGAAGTTTTTTAATTAAATCTTCTGGACTGCCTGTCGCTTTTGACAACTGTTCAGCCAGAATTGGCAGTAACAAAGAAGTTCCCCCAGAGAAATAAGCTGCTGCTGTAGGCAAGACAATTTTTTTAAATCCAAATCCAAGGACTCGCATCCACTTAACGGACTTAAAAAGTTTGGTAGTTTTGTCCTTTACTTTGAATCCAAAGGATTTGTGTTCATCAAAAGCTTTTACAATTGATTCAAGTAAAGCCGCTTTTGCATCATCGTATCCTTCAAACACCCATCCATTGAAGTATAGTACAAAAGTTTCATCACCAAGTTTTTCTAATTCTTCTTTGGTAATTTTGAGAATACTTGATTTGCCGCTACCCCAATCGCCAAAAACCCCGATTGTCACGGGTAATACTTTGTCATCTTTGATTACATCGATAAGTAAATCTGCATGAACCTTAAAGCCCAAAAGATCTTCTGTAGTTTCGTTATCTGACCACATATTTTACACCGTCCTTAAATCCCCCTGCATTCCATATCTGCAGGGCTTTCATTACTTTTCATTTTTCATTCTCCGCTAGGTCTGGCCATACTAAGATATTAGTATGGCATGATTTAATCCTTATTTTTACACAAAAGCAAGGCTTAAAATAACAATTTTGGGTCTAAAATAGGTCTTTTAAAAATTATAAGGTTCAAGAAACGCCATTTTGATATTCTAAGCGTAAATTAAAAAGAGGCTTCTAAAGCGGGAAAACGGGTATAAAGATAGGTTGTTTTCCACAATAACTATAACTTGGCTTAGTACGACCCCAATCCGATAAATGGACGAGACATTGGTTTTTATTCATTATTTCTCCCCTCGATGATCTTAACCGCCGTGATTTCTTGCATTTTCTCCATGGCGATAGTCACCGGGTGCTTGGGGTCTGAGAGTTCTTTATATACTTTCTCGATGACCGCAAGTTTCTTGTCATCGCTCCAGTCGTCTTTGAATTCCGGCAGTTTGGCAATGTGCTTCAGCACCTCACAGCCAGCGGCTTTGATTTCGTCTGGGAAATAGAGTTCGTACACCATGCCGTCTATGACTGATTCAAAGAGGCTGGATTCCTGTTCTAAATTGCGTTCTTTGCAGAACAGGATGCAGTCGACGAGGATTTCGAAAAGGAGTTGTTTGTTTGAAGGAATCCGAGGTACTGGGATTTACACTTGGTATTGAAGTAGTGCTTGCAAGAATCCATTAGCTAAATCTGTGCAAAGCAGAGACAGATAAAACCAGTTGACTTTAGAATTAAGTATCGCAGCTAAATATTGTGTAGCCGGAGTAGCAAAATACAAAGCATCATTGATAAGGAATCCATCCTTGTCGAAAGTATAGGTTGGTTTATCCATGAAACGTCCAAAAATAACCTTTGGCTTTGCAAAATCTTGGATGTAAGCGCAATTTCTTAGATTTGTCCAATGTGATCCTCGATCTCCTCTTTTTTCAACCTTTCCATCAAAATCTTTGTTTATCCGATTAAAATACTCCCAAATAGCGGGATAATCCTTCTTCACATCAACCCGCTGTATATGATGCCCATTCTTATCGGTATAACCATTATGCGTATTTATCAACCACAAATCCGCAAACTCCGCCTTCTAACGGATGTTCCCCCACCGAAAAAGTCGTAACCACTTATTTAGAAAAGAGATAATATTGTATTTTGCAAAATAACATAGCCACTAATAATGTAA
>JANLHY010000708.1 GCA_024653795.1 Candidatus Brocadiaceae bacterium
AAAATTTTTTTCATTAGGGAACAGTTTTTTGCTTGATATTTAAGATAATATGGCTCAAAAAATTTTTATAACACTTTAACTATAAAGGAGTTATAAAAATGCCGTATACTATTGAGCCACAAAGCAATAAGCAAGAAACACCCTCGTTCCATGAACTATTGGCCCCTGTTTATCATATTCTTAAACATACTCCACACTTGGAGGCAAGAGGAAGCAGACCTTTGCAAATGAATTTTGAACAACAACTCAAAGCTTTAATTTATTTTCATCTTGAGGAACACTCCTCCGGCAGACATCTTATTCAAGCTCTCGAAGAAGATGATTTTGTTAAGAGCGAAATCGCTCCTCCTGATGGCATCAAAAAAAGCAGCTTCTTTGAGGCTGTTAACCACAGAGGGTTAGAGCAATTATTATATGTATTTACAGAACTTCAATCTGGCGCCACTCAATTTCTGCCAAAGGAACATGCAGACCTTGGAGAACTCATTTCTATTGATGGTTCGTTAATTGACGCCGTGCTTTCTATGCAGTGGGCGGACTATAGAGATGGCTCAAAAAAAGCAAAGGTTCATGTTGGTTTTGACCTTAATCATTCTATTCCTTCAAAAATATTCCTTACTGATGGAAAAGGCGACGAGCGCCCCTTTGTTAGTAAAATACTGTCTCCGGGACAAACCGGAATAATGGATCGTTATTATCAACGCCATAAGAGTTTTGACTTATGGCAAACAGAAGGAAAGCATTTTGCCTGCCGTATCAAGGAAAGTACCTATAAAACTGTTATAAAAAATAATCCAATTAATCACGATAGTAAGGTTTTTTATGATGCCATTGTCTTACTCGGAACACCTAATGTCAATCAAACAGAACTGCCTGTTCGTCTTGTAGGATACCGTGTAGATGGTAAAAAGTATTGGGTTGCAACAGACCGATTTGACGTTACCGCTGAAGATATTGCATATATGTATAAGTTGCGCTGGAACATCGAAATATTCTTCGGATGGTGGAAACGCCATCTTAATGTCTACCATCTCATCGCAAGATCACCATATGGCCTCATGGTTCAAATACTTGCTGGATTAATCACATACCTCCTGCTTGCAATCTATTGTCATAACAATTTTAAAGAAAAAGTCTCTATCAAGCGAGTTAGAGAGTTAAGATTCAAAATTAAAAATGAAGCGGCTCTCTTTGTCTTTACAACCGTGACTAAACATGATTTCAAAGAACAGAGTAAAAATTATGCTTACGCAAAAACCTAACCGGACAATGCTGA
>JANLHY010000712.1 GCA_024653795.1 Candidatus Brocadiaceae bacterium
GGCTTGAGTTCATGGTTGTTATGAAAGGGGTCTATGGCCAAATCAAACCCCCTGTGACGCACATGTCTAATATAATCAAATATGCCGTTATACACAAGGGCTTCATCTACATAGGGGTTATTCGATAGAATGTCCTTGTTTGACATGGAGGCAACAACCGTCAGGCGGGCATGAGGGAAGGATTTTTTCAGGAGTCTTATGGCAGGAAGGGACAGCGCCATATCTCCGATCCTGTCGTGTCTGAGAAAAAGGATTTCTTTGATGCTGCCCGGCTCAGGGGATCTTCGGGGTTTTATAAGGCACAAGGGCCACAGGAAAAGGGCCCTTACTGAAAGGTATGTCTTTTTCAACGCCTCTTTAATCTGCATTTAATATCTCAAGGTATAACTGCTCTGTTCTCTTTATATTATTTGTAAGGGAAAACCTCTGTTCCACGCGCCGTCTGCCCTGTATGCCCATCTCTTTTCTCTTTTCGGCACTGTTTAAGAGCTTTAGGATGGCATCTGCCAGCGCATTATAATCACGGGTAGGGATTATGCAGCCGTTAAGTCCGTCAACGATAGCCTCACTGGCGCCTCCTACATCTGTGGCTATAACCGGCTTGCCTGCTGCCATTGCCTCAAGAATGACCCGCGAAAGCCCCTCGCCAAATGATGAGGCTGAGACCAGAATATCCAGGCCTTTTATTATGCCTGCTGTGTCCGTTCTATAACCGAGGTATGAAAAATAAATTTTTACCTTAAGAAACTCCATTAAATTCACAATGTTTTTATAGTATGTCTCATCTGCCTCTCCGATAAGCATTACCCGGAAGTCTCTTCTTTCTTTTTCAACTCTTTCTATAGCCCTTACCAGATACTCCTGCCCTTTCATCGCTTCTATTCTTCCAATACACCCTATGATTACACTATCTTTATCTGTTCCGGTCTCTTTTCTTATGTCGGTTCTGGGAAATGCGTCAAACTCTTCTACGCTGATACCATTAATGATGGGTATGAGCTTGCTTGCATTTAGGTATGGGAACCGGCTTTCCAATGCCTTTGCAACAAGGATAAGTCTTGTAGATAAGAGGGACAACAGCCTGTCCATTATACTGCCGCTGCTGACCCGTATATGCCATATGAGGGGGACGCCGAGCAGCCGTGCCGCAATCCCTGCATAAAATGTCTCTGTAGTCGCATCTGTATGGACAATGGCTATGTCCCTGTCTTTTAAAAGCCTCAACAGGCGCAGGACGAACCCTGCACTCATTTGTCTTAATCTTTTAAAAGGCATTACCAGTGTTTCTATGCCGGTTTCTTTGAGTTTATTGACCAGCTCGCCTTCTTCAGGACATACAACGATGGGATTGAATATGTTTTTATTAAGTCCCCTGACGAGATAAAAGAGGCTGCGCTGTCCCCCGCCTTTCATAGAGCCGAAACTTGAAAAATAAAGGATATTGTGCCTTGCAGGTTTTTTCTTGTCCATCGCGTTGTTATTTTAACCTTTAACCATATAAAAAAACCCGTTGCCTCACCTGAAAATCTACACGAAATCACTACTCCCAATGTTGAAATATGAGGACATTATGCCACAATGGAAAAACATAGTTTTATTGCGTTCGTGCTAATAAGCCAAACTATAAAACACAAGCCCCAGATATTCATGCACTGCACTGCCTGCATTTCTTAATGCTGAGACGTCAGGGAGATAACTTTCCCATCCATATTTTTTACCCTCCCATGTTATAAAATTTGCTGGAACAGGGATAACCTCTATGCCTGCCTTTTTGAAACTCATCACAGAACGTTTCATATGATGGGCTGTTGTTACAAGAATAACCTTTTTAAATCCCATAGCATCGGAGATTTTTTTTGTATATCTCGCATTTTCAATTGTATCCCTGCTTTTATCTTCAATAATAATTTTATCAGAAGGGACGCCCAGGTCTGTTAAGATGCGCCTCATTATATCTGCTTCAGAGGGCATATCCTTAAACACCTGCCCGCCTGACACAACAATTGGGATCCACAGTCTTTTCTGAAGCCTTACAGCAGTAATCATTCTCCCTAATGCATCATTATTGGTGAAACCCCTGCCAGAAAGGTCTGGCGCCCAATTTGCGCCTCCTCCTAAAAGGGCTATAACGTCACCCTGAGGGTTTTCAGGTATTTTAAAGTCAGATTCAAGCCCTCTTATCATAACATCGGTTACCGGAGATATAGAAAAAAACCATATAACCACCCCTGTAAGTAGATTAAATATGCCTGCCTTGCGTAATCTCTTTTTAAAATAAAACCAGACACCTGAAGCAAACAGTGCAATTATAAATATCCCGGGGGGCAGCAGGAACGGTGTTAATATTTTTTTAATAATAAACATATTTCATTCTCTCTGTTCCTTATTTTTTCTTCCTAATAAAAGATACGCCTTATAGTATTACCCTGTAAAAACTTCTTTTTTTGTGCTCTTTGTGTCTTTGTGGTTAAATTCATTTTGGTTGCGGCTCCGCTGCGCTATGTCATTCCCGCATGCTTTTAGCGGGAATCCAGTCTTTTGCAAGATCACTCCAATCAGGATTGATCCTCTCGATGAGCGCCAACTTCCATTTGCGGTTCCATTTCCCCATTTTCATGAGGACAAGTTTTTAATTGCTTTTCTCTTTGAAGAGCCGCATAGATGTCATTTGTCTCTTCATAATACACAAGTTGATGGA
>JANLHY010000715.1 GCA_024653795.1 Candidatus Brocadiaceae bacterium
TGTTTTAATCTGTCGATCAGCATGTTGAGCTTGTTACCGTGCAGAGTGTCCATCCCGTTTATCAAAGAATGTATGGTAATTTTATTCTCTTTGACATCGCATTCCAGACAGTATCTTTCCAATAAATTCTGTCTTTTATTTTCGAGGAGCATCGCGATCTCCGTCTGGTTTTTTTCTTGATAAAGGAGCGTTTCAAGCCCTTCGATATTCCCGGATATCAGATATTGTTGCTTTGTTTTTGCAGTATCAAGCAGGCCATCATAGACGACAGATAATCGCTCAAATGTTTCAATGAGTTCTTTTAACAATTTATTCATGACTGTCCCTTATTCTGCATTAATTGTTTGTAAATGACAGGCGCAATTCCAAGACCTCCCTTTGCCGCAATATCTTGCGCAAGGGCTGCGTGCATTATTTCGGTATATGTATCCATTCCCATATTGTCTTCGCCAGATAATTCTGATTTAGGTACGGTTTGCCACATAGCCTTGATAACATAATTGATCAGGATCGATTCAAAATCCTGAGATGATTTTTTCAGAGTGGCATCGTCCTTATTTACGTCTTTTTGCTGATTTAGATTTTTGATTGTCTCAACATACGAAGGTTGAGAAAGCAACAGAGGGTTTATTGAAGAATAATATTCCATACAAACTCCATACTAAACAAAAATTGTAATAATTATAACAGTTTAGTTTTTTGAAGACATCAATAGTTGAAAATGCCTATGTGACAATATGTAGCGGCAATTCATGAATTGCCGCTACATGTAAACATTCGGTAAACACGTCTTACACATGTCATTCCCGCATGTTTATAGCGGGAATCCAGGCGTGTGCTGATGGGCGGTGGATTCCCGATAAAAGCATTCGGGAATGACAAGCTTGTCCTCACGGAAGTGGGGAATGGGCAGTGCATAACGTCTTTAACGAATGTTTGCCGCTACATTGTATAACAACCACATTATTACTGGAATTCTTCAAAAAACTAAATTGATACGAAAAATTGTTATTTTACATGATTACAAGTTCAGCATGAAGGGCGCCTGCCCTTTTGATAGCTTGAAATATTGAAATCAGATCACGAGGGGTCACCCCTAATACATTAAGAGCACGTGCAACGTCAGATATCGTCACTCCTTCCTGGAGTACAAGGAGTCTTTTTTCTTCCTCGGATATCTGGATATCTGTCCGTTGTACTGTTTCCGTGGTGCCAGAGGACAGTACACCTGGTTGTGAGACCTCCGGTTTTTCGCTTATAGTAATACTTAGATTCCCATGAGCGATGGCGACAGTGGCGATCCTGACATTTTCACCGGCAACGATCGTTCCAGTACGTTCGTTAATAATTACCCTGGCAATGCTATCTGGTTTTATATAGAGTTCTTCGATGTTTGCCACAAATCGTACGATAGTATTTTCAGACTGGAAATCTGAAGGGGGTATAATATTGACTACGGCAGAATCGACAGCCTTAGAAGAGTTTGGGTAGAGATTGTTAATCACCTCAGCCAGGCGGGTTACCGTTGTAAAATCTGGATCTCGTAAGACGACACTTAAGGATTTTCCGTACAAAATGGATGCCTGTATTTCCTTTTCAACGATTGCTCCATTGGAAATGTATGCAGTTGTGGATATATTTTTACGCGTAGATTGAGCTTGTCCTTCCACATTATATCCGCCTATGGATAACGGCCCTTGTGCTACTGCATATACTTCATTATCCGCACCCTGTAAGGTTGTCTGAAGTAAGACACCGCCTTCCAGGCTTTTTGCGTCACCAATGGAAGAAATAATTACATCGAGTTTATCCCCGGGTCTTGCAAAGGCTGGGATGTTTGCCGTGATCATAACGGCAGCCACGTTCTTTGAGGAAAAATCAGATTTAGATATTAGCACACCCAGTTTTTGAAAGATATTTACGGCCATCTGACTTGTAACCTTAAATGTCTGGCTGTCGCCGCTTCCCTGAAGGCCTATAACCATGCCATATCCATAAAGCTGGTTGTCGCGAACGCCCTGGATGTAAGCGATATCTTTGACACGAACGGCTGCTTGTGCTGATTCATAAGGTGTCACGAAGAGCGGAACGACTACTATAAAGAAAGATATTGCCAAATGTTTGAAGATAGTATTCATAATAATACGGACATTGATTTTCATAAAGTATGTACATGTTAAAGAATTTCAAAGTTGCGGTTGTAGAGCGAAGAGCATCTTCGCTCTACATTGAATGTTCAGGAATTTCAAACTTGTATAATTCCCCTTTAAAAAGAGGGGATAAAGGGGTGTGTAAGTTTGCCGTAACACACCCCCCAGCCCCTCTTTCTAGAGGGGAGAATAAAAGCCGCTGCCAAAGGCAGCCTAATTTAAAATGGCCACACAACTTCTCTGATACGGTTCCACCATCCTCGTTTGCCAGCCCGTGTAAGAAATCCTTTTCCTTCAAGTATTATGTTGGCATTTGCAATGGATGTCGATTGTACCTCGTTGTCAATGCTGATATCTATAGGTCGTACAATGCCAGATAATTTAATGTTATATTTTTCACCGTTGATATTAACGTCACGATTTCCCTCAATGATCAGATTACCATTGGCAAGTATTTCTGTAACGACGGCTGTGAGTTCTAAATTAATATTGCGGTTACTTTCATAATCACCTTTACCACTAAATTTATGGCTTGTATCAGATTTAATATTAGGTAAATAGCCACTGATGTCTTTTACCTTCGTCAGGAAATTTGATGTGTCCAGATTAATGCTATGGCTATTGCTACTATCAGCGCTGGAATCTTCTGTCCCCGTAATTTCTGTCGATTCACTAATTTTCACGGTTACAATGTCTCCGATTCCCCTTGCCCTGTTATC
>JANLHY010000717.1 GCA_024653795.1 Candidatus Brocadiaceae bacterium
GTTTACAAGCTGTGGCACAGAGAGTGACAATGCGGCGATTTGGGGAATACTTCGGGCAAACCCACACAAGAGACACATGGTAACTTCAAGGGTAGAGCACCCTGCTGTTTATAATTTGTGTAAGTATTTAGCTCAAAGTGGTTATCACGTAACAGAGCTTGGCGTTGATAGCAATGGGATGCTTAACCTCAATGAATTAGCTGATGCTATAAAGGAAGATACGGCAATCGTATCGATTATGTATGCAAACAATGAGACAGGTGTGATATTCCCCATCGAGGAGATTGGCGCTATTGTAAAACAAAAAGGTTCTATTTTGCATACTGATGCAGTTCAAGCTGTAGGGAAAATACCTTTAGATCTTTCAAAAAGCACTATTGATTTATTGACCCTTTCCGGGCATAAATTGCATGCCCCTAAAGGAGTTGGCGCCTTGTTTGTCAGGAAGGGAATTACGTTTTCGCCTTTTATCATCGGCGGGCACCAGGAAAAGAATCGCCGCGGCGGTACGGAAAACGTTCCGTCAATTATCGGGCTTGGCAAGGCGTGTGAACTGGCAAAGAAATTTATGAACGAGGAAAATACACGGGTAAAACAACTGAGGGACAAGCTGGAGAATGAAATACTGAAAAAAGCACCGGATCCCAGAGTGAATGGACATAGAACACAGCGCCTTCCAAACACGACCAATATGAGCTTTGAATTTGTGGAAGGGGAGGCCATTCTGTTACTCTTGAACGAAAAAGGAATTTGTGCCTCATCTGGTTCAGCATGCACCTCAGGTTCTTTGGAACCTTCGCACGTACTGAGGGCTATGGGCGTTCCTTTTACGGCGGTGCACGGTTCTGTAAGGCTGAGTTTAAGCCGGTATAACACCATGGAGGATGTTGATTACATAATCGAACATCTACCGCCTATTATTAGGAGGTTAAGGGAAATATCGCCTTATGGAAGGGAAACAAAGATAAAAGAACAAACTACGAGAATATCGGCAGGGGCATAAAGCAGAAAATACGAAGTGCGATTTACGAAGTATGATTTTAAATTTTTGGATGTTTCGGTGAGCCCTCTCACCGAAATTTATATGGAGCCATCGACAAGGGGCTCCGGTGTGAGGCACGCTGAAACATCAGAAATTTTTATTTTTTTAAGCGGGTTTCGTGACCCTCAAGGCTGGTTCAATCTTGTAGATTGAACCACACGTTTAGAATTGGCCTGTAAGCCTTGGATTGGTGTCAGGTACATGGAACGCGCCAAACGTTTCGGTTCAATCGAGGACGATTGAACCAGCCTTGCATTCCCCTCTAGCTTACAGTTGGACAATTTTTTGCTGAACAAGTTATCCATAATCAGACTCACGTAATGACAATCCCATATTCTTCTTTAAAGGATACCCTTTTTCGTATTGAATCAGTTTCAAAACCTCTATTTCCTGCTCATTAAAAAACAAATCACTGTC
>JANLHY010000751.1 GCA_024653795.1 Candidatus Brocadiaceae bacterium
AATCTTATAATCGGATGTAGGCAAAACTTTTACTTCTTTTCCTACGGTTTCACCCGTCTTTTCTCCTACTTCAAATACCCTTCTTTTTACAATAATGACATTGATTCCATATTTTGACTTTAAATCCAACTCATTAATTGTACGTCCAATATCTTCACTTTTTGCCTCAATCTCTGCAAGGGTATAATCTGCGCCTAATTCAATATATTCCAGCACACCCGGAGAAAGTATGCTGTTGGCCACACGAATGCCCATATCTTCTTCAGGATATACGACACGGGTAGCTCCCACCATCTTTAATATCTGGGCATGAAGCGGGGTACACGCCCGCGCAACAATTTCTTTAATATTCAGATTTTTGAGCAGAGCCGTCGTTAGAATACTCGATTCGACATCCTCACCCATGCTTACCACTGCCACATCCACATCCTTTACACCACTGGCAACAAGTGACTGCTCATCGGTGCTATCTATCTGCACGGCTTTTGTAACAAGGTCACTTACTCTGCCTACCAACTCCTGATTACTGTCAATCGCAAGAACAGTGGCACCCTTTTTGGCAAGTGTTTCTGCCACCTTACGACCAAACCTTCCTAAACCAATTACGGCAAATTGTCTCATGTGAGCTCCTTGCATTTTTAAACATATAAAAATAGCAAAATAGCCTGAAATAAGCAAAATAAAAACCAAACGTAGAGACAGGTTTAAAACCTGTCTCTAGCAATTTGTCATCCAACCAATATCCCCCCTTCCGGATATTTAATCGGCACCAGCCTGCATTTGCCCCTGATGGAAAATCCTATAGCAAGAGGGCCTATCCTGCCGATGAGCATCGTAATAACAAGGACAATCTTGCCTGTTACACTTAACGCAGGCGTTACACCAGTAGAAAGCCCCACTGTCCCAAATGCAGAGACAGTTTCAAATACTATTTCCATAAAAGAGGCCTTTTCCGTTACGGACAAAATAAGGACATCCAATGTTATAAGGAGTACGGCAATAGTGCAGATAGCAAATGCCTTGTCTTTGGTCCTGGGGGATATACGTCTATTAAACAATATTAATTCATCCTTCATGGATATAACAGAGATAATAGACGAAATCAATAATCCAAAGGTGGTAGTTTTAACTCCACCCCCTGTACCGCCTGGAGAAGCTCCAATATACATCAACATAATCATGGTGGCTAATCCAAAAGTTTTCACCGTCCCCGTATCCAAAGTATTGAACCCTGTTGTAGTGGATGCCGAGATTGCCTGAAATGTAGATGTTAAAAATCTATCTTTAAATGAAAGTAATGGAGTATTCCATCCCGAAACGTACATCAGCAGTGCACCTATAATTATAAGCGTCGGAAGCATGATTAATACCAATTTTGTATGAACCAGGAGCCTCCTGGGTGTTTCATCTTCACGTGCTTTTCCAAAAAAGAATTTATACACATCGTATAATACAAAGAATCCAACGCTTCCACCTATACAAAGTATGCCGATTATCACATTAATAACAATACTATCCCGATAGGCGCTCAGGCTGTCAGGAAACAAGCTGAAACCGGCTGTACAAAATGCAGAGACGGAATGGAATATTCCGAGATAGATGGCATGTTTTACCGGGAATTCTTTCATCCAATACAAACTTAAGACCGCAGCTCCTAAAAACTCGAATAAGAAGGTAATAAAAATGATCGCTCTGCTGAAACGAGATACTTCTTCATAAGGAGGACTACTCATAGATTCTTCCAAGACCAGCTTTCCGCCGAGTGATAATTTGCCGCCGAGTTGCAACACGATCGTAACGACAAAAATCATGTATCCCAGTCCCCCTATCTGGATCAACACGAGTATGACGATCTGTCCAAAAAGGGAATAAAAACTACTCACATCAACAACTGTCAATCCGGTGGTAGAGGCAGCAGAGGTTGCCACAAACAGGGCATCAATGAAAGATTGTGAATTGCCGCTGGTAGAAGCAATCGGAAGTGACAAAAGAAAAGCGCCTGTAAAAATAATAAAAATAAAGCCGAGGAGGAGCAGCCGGTGCGGGGTCAATGTGGAATAGAACATGGTTATTAAAGATTGAATTTCCAGAACATCGAGTTAGGCCTATGCAGTCCCCCTTAATAAAGGGGGATTCAGGGGGTTGTATTTTTTTCCTGGCTATTTTACAACCCCTTCGCTGGTTCAATCGTCCTCGATTGAACCTAAACATTTGGCTTTTCCATGGCTGATATTCATTTAAAGCCCATAGCCCGGTTCAAAATATTTGATTCAATCTGCAAGATTGAACCAGCCACGAGGAAAAAAACCGCATAATTTCTCTGTCTATTCTTTAACAACCTCTGCGATCGTTCGACTGAGCTCACGACGAAGTCTTTGCGGTCTCTGCGGTGAACTGAACTGTTGCCAAAATCGCAGTTACTTTGGCAAAATAGCCCAGATGCG
>JANLHY010000760.1 GCA_024653795.1 Candidatus Brocadiaceae bacterium
CTACAGGATCGAAAATATAAGCAACAATAAAGGCAAGTAAAAGGGAGATGATCGTTCCTCTCAGGAAATAACATAACACAAGAAAGATAATAATTGAAAGGCCAATGAGTAATACACGGACCCATAGGTTTTCCAATATTTTTTGTCGTTCTTTTTCCATAAATTTGAATTTATTATATCTTAAATGTAGGCCTCCCCTCCATACCCTTCTTGCGAAGGAGGGGAAAGGGGTGGTTTAAAATCAAAAAAGTTTACTAAATAATGAGCAATTTTATATATTTTGTTATTCTTGATCATTCAGATCGATATCGGCCGTATCTGCACCAATCTTTATATGATCTCTTATAGACTCCAGAACCGATGTGTTTATACCTTTCACTTTGGACAATTCATCAATGCTTTTAAAACTGCCGTATTTTTCCCGGTAAGCCACAATCGCCTTTGCCTTTACTTCTCCTAATTTTGGCAGCAATACCAGTTCATACCATGGGGCATTGTTTACGTCCAGTTTTACTTTTATATCTTCAGGTTTAAGGATACTTACAATTTCCGTTTCGGGCATCCACCAATGGTGATCCATACCCAGTTTTACTATAGTACCAATAAACAACGTTGTAGCCAAAAAGAAGATAACAATAAGTTGCTTTCTTGTGGGAGAGGTATTGCTGGATGGCTTCTGTGAATTTTGCATAATTCCTACAGCCATTTTGAAGGATTTTATATATTCTCAAATTTCTCGATTTTATTCTAACAGTAATTTAAAGGCTTTCAAGGGAATTTAATTATTTTAGCATTTTCCCGTGAATTTGAATATCTGTTCCCATTTCAATGATGCATCAAAAATCCCTTGATAATAAAGAGGATTTACGCTATAAATTGACCAGCTTATATGCTGCGAGAGGGAACAGGATAATTTAATTTAAAAACGTGGGTAGCTAAAATTTTGAATGAAACACACACCATTCCCCTTTAAATACCATGGTTGGGCAGGACTCGGATTAATTTGTTTTGTGGAGTTCTGCCTGATCACCCAGCACCGTATTCACTTTGCCTATAAAATAAGCGTTTGGGCGACGCCGCTGTGCTGGCTGGGTTACGTGATGTTTTTGGATGCCGTCATTTTCAAGCTCAAAGGAAATTCACTCCTCTGTAACCGAAGGCAGGAATTTTACATCCAGATGCCTTTGTCAGTCGCCTTCTGGCTCTTATTTGAATTTTACAATCTCCACCTCGTAAATTGGGAGTATCACGGACTGCCTGAAAACAAGATCGAACTCTGCATCGGGATGGGACTCTCCTTCGCCATGATCATGCCAGGCATGTTCCAGACAGCAGAACTCCTGGAAACCCTCCATTTATTTGATAGATTCAGGATTGCCAACCTACGGGTTTCGAACAGGGTCATATACAGCAGTGTTGTTCTTGGATTCTTTTTCATCATGGCGCCGTTACTGATTAATAGAGATTATGCTCGGTATCTCTTTGGTCTTGTTTGGACGGGATATGTAATGATATTCGACCCCATCGTATATTCAAGTAAAGGTGATTCATTACTAAAGGATTTAGAAGAAGGCAGGCTTTCCCGCATATTAAGCTTGTTTATGGCCGGTTATATCTGTGGTTTCCTATGGGAATTCTGGAATTACTGGGCTGCATCAAAATGGGTTTATACAGCGCCCTTTATGAGGGATATAAAAATCTTTGAGATGCCTGTGGCAGGATTCCTGGGATTCGGTCCTTTTGCGTGGGAATATTTCTGTTTTTATCATTTCTGCAAGTTAATGGGAACAAATAGGGACAGACCCAATACTGTTCGGCACGTTGTTTGAGGGTTAGTATCTATAGGTAAAATATTGTAGTAGTCATACTAAATGATGGCAACGAAAAAG
>JANLHY010000124.1 GCA_024653795.1 Candidatus Brocadiaceae bacterium
ATATTCGCTCTTTACTACTTCAAGATATTGGACTATGTCCACATACTCTTTGTCATCTCTTGTAATTTTTGCACATTTAGCCATCAAAGGATTGTTCGCAACTACACGAGCATTCTTCGTCCTTTCGTGTATCCAGGTAGTTACCAATTCTGATTGCTTATGTCCGACACCATCGAGGTTTCGTATCAAGACATTTTGAAGATCTGACTGCATCCTTGGATATGCCACAATCCTTAGCAAAATAAATGGTAATAGCGTAAATGCGATCAGTAAGAAAATAAGCCGGTTTTTAATCGAGATAAACATTATTTTTCTCCGTAATTTAACAAAAATTGCACATCAAAGTTCATAAATTAGGTACAGACGCACAACTGTGCGTCTCTACACTTTGCTTGTTACACATTTTTTACCACCAATGTGTTGGATAATCCCTTTTCCCAAGTTTATTTAAAATCACGCCAATTACCACCAGAATAAAAGCGCCCAAAATGACCGGATTCAAAATAAACATATAACCAACACCCAAACCTCCCGTCTGAACTGCCACGTATGCAGTCGCACCTGCAGGGGGATGGATTGAATAAGTCACTGCCATAAGCACCAGTGCAAGGGAAACACCTAGGGCAATAGACCAAAACGTGACACCAAAGAAATCATTTACTGTCACGCCGATGCATGCCGCTAAAAAATGCCCTAACAGGACATTCCTCGGCTGTGCGAGCGGCTCCTTATAAGCGCCATAAATCATCACGGAACTGGCGCCAAACGACCCTAATAGCATCGGACACTTCCAGAGAACAGCAAGTAGTGCTGTAAATCCTACACCCAAAAACACACCCCACAAAGAAAGCCACACCTCTCTCGAAAGGATTGCAGGCTGCGGCGCCCTGGGTAACTTTTTTACATACGCGCGAAATTTATTTATTCCATCCATTAGCGGCATTTTTCTCTTCTTCCTCTACCCACTAATCCTAGCCTTAAGGCTGGGGTTAATGACGATCTTATCGTTCGACTGAGCTCACGACGAAGTCTGTATGGGGCTTTAGCCCTGACAGTGCCTGATCTTCAAAGTGTCGGACAACAAACTTGTTCAGATTATTTATTGTCAATACTATAATCTAAGTAGTTACAGTTTTTCTATAGCCCTATATAACGAAAAATATACCAACATTGTCATGGGGGAAAAATACCACTTATATTTCACATAAGTGGTATTCAATCAACATCTTATTAAAACGATTATATTTGACCTTCTTAATAAACTGCGTTTTATCTATTCATGCAAAATATTCCATTATGCAATAGTGGTTTCAGTATGAAATTAATTATCGACATTATCTGAGATTTCATGTTGTGATTTAATCCTGTATTTTTTAATCTTCCTCCATAGTGTCGTTGTGGATATTCCAAGCGCTTGTGAAACCTTTGTTTGATTACCACCATATTTGTTCAGCGCCGCAATAATGGCATTTTTTTCCTGTTCTGCAAGGGTAGTAACAATAAAGGATTTCTTCCTCTCGTCATTCAACGGATTCCTGGAAAGCGCCGCAAATTTCTCCACGGGAACTGGAAGCGGAAGTTCATCAACGTTTATTATCTCGCTTTTAGACAATGCAACAGCTCTTTCTATTATATTCTGCAGTTCCCTAATGTTACCGGGCCAATCGTAATTCATAAATGCGCACATCGCCTCTTCGGAGAACACCCTTTTGCCCTTTTTAAATTTTTCTAAAATTTTCTCTAAAAAATACTCCACTAAAGGCGGAATATCTTCCCTTCGTTCCCTCAAAGGAGGCATGTGAATACGTATTACATTGATCCGATAAAACAGATCTTTTCTAAACTTTCCCGACTCCACAGCTTTTTCCAAATTTTCATTCGTAGCGGCAATTATCCTTGTATCCACATATATCGCCTTATTCCCACCAACAGGGCGGATTTCTCCACCCTGCAGAAATCGCAAGAGTTTTACTTGCGTAGAAGGTAACGTCTCACCGATCTCGTCCAATAAAATCGTCCCTTTTTGCGCCTGCTGGAACAATCCCACCTTATCCCTAATGGCTCCAGTAAAAGCCCCCTTCACGTGTCCAAACAGTTCACTTTCCTGTAAGTTTTCAGGCAACGCACCACAATTAATTACAACAAATGGACCATCTCTTCGCGGACTATTGTAATGAACCGCCCTTGCAATCAACTCTTTTCCTGTCCCGCTCTCACCAGTTATCAGGACTGTGCTTTCGGTACGACACACATGCGATGTTGTTTTTAGTACCTCCAGGATAGCATTTGAATTTCCTACAATGCCTTCAAATTTATATTTATCTCTAATCTCCCCCTCAAGGTACCTGACTCTATCTTTCAGACTCTTCTTTTCGATTGCCTTTTTTACAACTCTCAGGATTTCCTGGTGACGGAAAGGTTTGGTTACGTAATCATATGCCCCATCCCGAATCGCCTGAACAGCCGTGATGATGGTGCCGTAGGCCGTAATTAGCACCACCTCTGTGGATGAATTTGTATTCTTCACTGCCTTGAGCACTTCCAGACCATCCACTTTTTTCATCTTCAGGTCTGTAACAACCAGGTCATATACTTTATTATTCAACCTCTGAATAGCCTCTTCGCCGCTTGCAACACCCTCAACCTGATACCCCTCGTCTTTAAATGCAATCACTAGAGATTCTCTCATGGCATCCTGATCTTCCACAACAAGAATTTTACCGTCTTCCATATTCCCCGATTATCTCACTAAAAAGTTTCCTAACCCGAACGAGTCGGAATCCGTAGCGCGGGCGGTTTATCCCCCGCCATTGGCCGACCACAAGGGATCGGCGCTACAATTTTTCGTTTCCAACAGGCAATTTGATATAAAATGTCGTTCCCTTTTCCTCTTTACTCTTGACATCAACCGCTCCTCCATGGTCATCGATAATACGCTGAACCATTGAAAGCCCTAAGCCTGTCCCCTCTGTTTTTGTAGTATAAAAAGGTTCGAATATCTTGTCCAACTCATGGGACGGTATGCCCGTCCCTGTGTCTGATATCACAATTTCCACAGCGTCCCTCAAAAACAAAGGTGCTTTTCTTACCAGTATCTTGATCCGTCCACCATCAGGCATGGCATCCAAAGAATTTACGAATAGGTTCCACAATACCTGGTGAATTAAATCAGTATCAATATAGACTTTTGGCAATATGCTCTCGTAAGTTTCCTTTATTTCTATCTTGTCCGTAAACCGGTTATCCTGCTCTAACAGGAAAATGGTATTTTTAATCACCTCACGAATGTCATGTAAGGAGAAGTATGGTTCTCGCGGATGGGCAAAGGTCAGGAAATCTTTGATAATCCTGTCCAGTCTCTCAGACTGTCCTACAATCATCTCTAATAAATCCTTATCCTGACCTGTTAATTTTAAATGAGCATCCAAAATTCCTACGGAATTGCATATTGCCCCCAGGGGATTTCGTATCTCATGGGCAATCGCCGCAGCCAGTTCGCCCATCGAGGCTAATTTTTCTGACCGACGCACCTGCTCCTCCATCTTCTTTCTCTCTGTAATATCCCGCACAAATGCCCCCGCGCAGATACATTCTCCCGTTTTGTTATTATAAAGAGCCGTTCCATGTATCTCGACATTAATTTCTTTTCCTGATTTTGTCAGAAACACTGTTTCTAATTCACTGCT
>JANLHY010000786.1 GCA_024653795.1 Candidatus Brocadiaceae bacterium
ACCATAAGTTTTGAACGGGGCTGTAGATTTTGAGTTAGTACCAAATTATGAAAATTGCAAAATGTTTAGGTTCAATCGAAGACGATTGAACCAGCAAAAATTTGGCGGTTTTTGTTGGGTTTCGTACCTCAACCCAACCTCGACTATTAAACAAGGTTTCAAAGTTTTTGCTTGGGAATAAGTAAACAATATTTGTCGCATTTTAGATATTTTACTAATTGACACTAAGAATCGTATTTGTTACGCTAACGGCGTTTATAACCTATAACCTGAAATAAAGCTTTATCTACCGGAATCATCGTTATTTATTGAGAGACCTTTAATAAGGAGAACCACACGATGAAAGGCAAAGGTATTATCCTTGTTCCATTTATTGTCTTATTCCTATCGTTGTTTTTATCACAAAATCTACCCGCAGAAGTTAACCGGGTGATGCACGATACAGTATGCAGCAAGATACATGATAATCGTGCATTGCAAGGCGATCCGCAATCTGCAATCCAAAACCTGTCCCCGACTTCGTCCGGGGATCCAAAATTCGAGAAGGCAGAGGTTGTCCGAAGAACTAAGAGACTCCAGATGCCATTCATTGCCAATGAGGGACAAACGGATGAGAAAGTGGCGTTTTATGCCAATACCTTTGGAGGGACGGTGTTTGTCACAAAGGACGGCGATATCGTGTATTCGTTACCAATGGCAGCACATGCGTCCCCGCTTGTGCATGACGAAATTAACAAAGACAAGACAGGATATACAGGATTAACTGGATTTCTAGGGAAAGAAGGTCAATGTATTGTTCATCGCGCCTTGTGTACTATGTATCCATATTGCGCCTGGAATTTTCCAGTTTATTATTCTGAAACAAATTCCCCTCTTTGTAATACTGAAACGAATTCCCCCGTTTGTCATTCTGAGCGGAGCGAAGAATCTCATTTAAACAATTCACTGCCTGAGCCCGTAGGTTGGGTTGAGCAAGCAGGCGAAACCCAACAGGCGCCCCGTGTAGAGACGCAATGCCTTGCGTCTTTAATGCGTTCACCCAATGGGATTTCCCCTCTAAAAAGAGGCACACACCCCTTAATCCCCTCTCGAGAGGGAAATGGGGTGTGTAACACTATCCCAACCACCCTACAACAACCGTCGCCCTCCGTGAGGAATTTGTTGGCGCAAAGGTAAAGACAATACAGGGTGAACAACCCTCCATCACAAAGGTCAACTATTTCAAGGGCAACGACCCGTCAAAATGGAAGACAAACGTTTCCACCTATGATTTTGTGAATCTTGGAGAGATTTACAAGGGGATAGAATTAAGACTCAAGGCATACGGGGATAATGTGGAAAAGCTCTTTTGCGTGAAACCAGGCGCAGACCCTGAACAGATTAAGATCAGTCTGAACGGCATACAACCTTCTGAAAATCCTCCCCCTTTATCCCCCTCCGTGAGGGGGACAGTTGGTTGTCCCCCGCTGGCGGGGGCAGGGGGTGGATTAGGGGGTGGAGCAGGGGCAGAGGGGTTGTCAGTGAATGAAGATGTAGCGCCGACCTTCATGGCCGGCAAACGGCAGGGGAATGGGGCAACCCCAATATCCCCCTTAGAAAAGGGGGCAGGGGGGTTGTCTGTAAATGAACACGGCGAGCTTGTGGCAGAGACGGCATTAGGAACGGTCAAATTCACAAAACCCGTTGCCTATCAGGAGATTAATGGGAAAAGGGTGGAGGTGGATTGTAAATACGTGATCCGTGACCGTGGAGAAAAGGACACACCCCTTAATCCCCTCTTGTTAGAGGGGAAACCCTGTATCTCCCCTCTATTAAGAGGGGCTGGGGGGGTGTTAACTCCGCAACTTGCATCCCACACCTCACAACCGGAAACAGACAATTCTTTACTCGAAACGGGCACGGACAACGGACACGCCTCACGTATTTACTCCTTCACCGTCGCCGCCTACGACAAGACCAAAGACCTCATCATCGACCCCCTGCTGGCATCCACGTTCCTGGGCGGGTCTACTTGGGATTATAGTTCTTCTCTCACCCTCGACCCAAGCGGGAACGTCTATGTGACGGGGTATACTCGGTCAACAGACTTTCCGACGACGAGCGGGGCGTATAATACCTCTTCAAATGGTTCTTATGATGTCTTTGTCTCGAAGCTGAACGGTGGATTAACGAGCCTGCTGGCATCCACGTTCCTGGGCGGGTCTGATGATGATAAGGGTAATTCTCTCGCCCTCGACACAAGCGGGAATGTATATGTGACGGGGCGGACTTATTCAACAGACTTTCCGACTACGAGCGGGGCGTATGATACCGCTTTGAATGGTGATAGTGATGTCTTTGTCTCGAAGCTGGACAGTGGATTAACGAGCCTGCTGGCATCCACGTACCTGGGCGAGTGGAGTTCTAGTTCTGGCCAAGCCATTGCCCTCGACACGAGTGGGAACGTGTATGTGGCGGGGGGCGAGTATCTTGGTTATGGTTCTGTCTTTGTCTGGAAGCTGGACGACGCCTTAACCACTCTGCTTGCATCCAATTCTTTGGGTGGGTGTTGTAGCAGTAGTGGTGTCAAAGCCATTGTCCTCGACACAAGCGGGAACGTATATGTGACGGGGAGTACTAATTCAGCAGACTTTCCGACGACGAGCGGGGCATATGATACTTCTTTTAATGGTGGTTATAATGATGGTGATGTCTTTATCTCGAAGCTGAACGGTGGATTAACGAGCCTGCTGGCGTCCACGTTCCTGGGCGGGTCTAGGGATGATTATGGTCGTTCTCTCACCCTCGACACAAGCGGGAACGTATATGTGACGGGGTGGACTTGGTCAACAAACTTTCCGACGACGAGCGGGGCGTATGATACCTCTCAGAATGGTTATTCTGATGTCTTTGTCTCGAAGCTGGACGGTGGATTAACGTCCCTGCTGGCATCCACGTACCTGGGCGGGTCTGGTGCAGAGGGGTATGAGGGTACTTCTCTCACCCTCGACACAAGCGGGAATGTATATGTGACGGGGGATACTACTTCAACAGACTTTCCGACGACGAGCGGGGCATATGATACTTCTCAGAATGGTTATCCTGATGTCTTTGTCTCGAAGCTAGACAGTAATCTTTCTGCCGGCACGGCTCAACCTCCAACGGTAACAACGGGAGACGCATCGGATATAACGTTGGATAGCGCTACGCTGAAGGGTGTAGTAAATGCCAACGGGCTAACCGCAGCGGCATGGTTTGAGTACGGAACCACCAGCGGCGGGCCGTATCTCAACTCCAATACGCAAACCGTAACCGGGTCAGGCGACACACCCGTAAGCATCGGCATAAGCGGCTTATCGGCTGGCACGAAATATTACTACAAGCTCGTTGCAGAGAACAGCGCCGGTAAATCGGAAGGGAGTGAGAAGTCGTTTACGACAACTACTGCTAAACCTCCAACGGTAACAACTGGAGACGCATCGGATATAACATCGGATGCCGCAACGCTTAATGGTGTAGTAAATGCCAATGGGTTAACCGCAACGGCATGGTTTGAGTACGGCGCCACCAGCGGCGGGCCGTATCTCAACTCCAATACGCAAACCGTAACCGGGTCAGGCGACACACCCGTAAGCATTGGCATAAGCGGCTTAACGGCAGGCAAGAAATATTACTATCGGCTCGTTGCAGAAAACAACGACGGTAAATCGGAAGGGAGTGAGAAGTCGTTTACGACAACTACTGGAACATATGAACTTCTTGAAAAATATGCGCCTATTCTGTATATGCACGAGGATGAACGCTATTACCCGACGAAGGTTGAAGTAATGCTGGAAAATGCGGAATTATGGCGAAAATCTATGGGGTCGGGCTTTCTTGTTGATAGCACACCTACTTTGGATGAACTAATGACTAAAAAATATGATACGGCTAGCTATTATCTTAGTTTAAAGACGGGTTGGAATGAAGATAAGGACAACGATTTCTGGAGGCAAGATCCAATTGTTTACGGACGACAGTTTGTCGATGGTGACTTGCCGGTGCTCCAATACTGGTTCTTTTATATTTATAATGATTGGGATAATATCCATGAAGGAGACTGGGAGATGATCCAGATTATTTTGAATAAGGAAAAGAACCCCACAGGAATTACCTATTCGATACATAAAGGCGGGTTGCCGTTACATTGGACTGATCAGAATGTTAGTAAGGATGAAGATGATAATAACCACCCGCTTGTATATGTAACAAAGGGAGGACATGGAAGCTGGAATAAGCCGGGAGATAATGTATGGTACCAGTTTTTGAAAGTAACATGTGTTAAATGTATAGATAATACATCAGACGCGGGTGACAAATTGTATCCGGATATAACGACCTATACTTCAAAAACACATAAATATACTCTGAAAGATGTGAGTGATTCAGGAGTCCAGAATTCTGAATATCATTGGATACACTGGCGGGGATATTGGGGTGACCAACTGGCGCCAAAGAAATATAATACATCAGTTGAGAATGAGAGGTCTCAAAAAGTAGCCATAAAACGACCCGGGCCAGATAGTCCGCCATACATAGACTATATTAATAAGAAATCTAAAGGGAAAAAAGGCCGGTGGTATAAACCAATAAAATGGTGGAGTAAT
>JANLHY010000789.1 GCA_024653795.1 Candidatus Brocadiaceae bacterium
TGTAATCGTTATCAGTAGTCAATGATCAGTAAATACTAAATCCCCGGTTCCTGACCTCCGTTAACTATTACAATTTACCAAGGCATGATAAAAAAATAATTCTCATAGCTGGTTCAATCTTGCAGATTGAACCAGCGAAAGATTGTTTCGCTGTCGCTCACAATGACAAATAATATTTATGACAAATAAAACAAGTGTCTCCGTCGTTCGCTGTGAAAGCTACAACAGGGATAAAGTTATTACAGCTATCGGCCAGACCTTTGACTTTTTTGGTGGTATTCAAAATATCATAAAAAAGGGAACAAGGGTACTCTTAAAGCCGAACTTCATTCGGGAAAGCGCTCCCGAAGATTGCACCATTACCCATCCAATGGTCATCGAGGCAGTTGCCAAAAAGGTGCTTGAAATGGGCGCAACGCCGATTATCGGCGACAGCCCGGCCTTTGGCGCTATATCGAAGATTGTCAGACGTGCAGGTCTTGACCGTTTTGCCGAAGAGCATGGTATCGAGATTATTGAACTCGACTCACCACGCCGGGTGAAAACAAAGTGTGGAGCAAAACCATTTACCCTCACGGTCTCCGGCAGGGCGCTGGATGTTGACGCCATCATAAACATCCCCAAACTCAAGGCTCATGGACAACTGTTATATACCGCCGGGGTGAAGAATATGTATGGGTGCGTCAGCGGCAAGAGGAAGGCATGGCGACATTTTCAATCAAGCGACGATATTGAATGGTACACCGAGATGCTGCTTGCCAATTATCAAGCCGTTAAACCCACGTTTACCGTTGTGGATGCCATTATGGCTATGGAAAAACACGGACCATCCGGGGGAATACCGAAACAGGTTTCTTTAATCTTCGGGGGCATTGATTGCATAGCTATCGACCGGGTCGTAGCAGAGGTTATTAACGCACAGCCTTCCCAATCGCCTCTTTTGAAGACAGCTAAGGCCCATAACATAGGAGAGCAAAATTTGAATAATATAACAATTTTGGGAGAGTCGTTATCTTCCGCAAAAATACCCGATTTTATTCTGCCCAAACTGGTTCCCATAGGATTTACCACCTTTAGAGTGATGAAGAGTCTTGCCAAACATCTTTGGCTGAAAAACTTTGGCAAGGCTGTTTTATTTCTTTTGACACTTTCCCTTTTATTACCAATGAATGCCTTTTCAGATTCGGAAGCAAACAGATTAACAAATTTTCCATCACAGGTAGCCAGTGACGATATTATCCATGTCCCGACAGGCCAAAAAGTACAGTTCTCTGATCTGACCCATTTTTTTAATTGTGCCAGCGTCCTCTATGTCGGTGAAACCCACGCCAATAAGGCAGCCCACCAGGTACAACTAAAGATAGTTAAGGCGTATTATGAGAAATTTGGAAACACCATAGCCATTGGCATGGAGATGTTTACAAGACCCTATCAACCTTTTTTGGATCAGTGGGTTGCAGGTGAAATCGACGAGAATAAATTCCTGGAAGAAACGCATTGGGATGCAGAATGGGGATATGATTATTATTTGTATAAAGACATACTGGATTTTGCACGTGAAAAGAAAATTCCGGTGATCGCCTTAAACGCCCCAAAGGCAGTGGTAAAAATGGTAAGTAAAAACGGACTTAAAGATTTAAGCGAGGAAGAGAAAAAGCAATTACCTGAAATTGACACAACCGACATTTTCCACCGTGCTTATCTGGAGAGGGCTATTCGGGAGCATATGGCAGACCGCACAGCCGATTTGGAAAAATATAACGACGTCCAGAATTTATGGGAAGAGTACATGGCCCAAACGATTGCAGAATACTTATCATCCTGGGAAGGTAAAGATAAGAAGTTTCTAGCCTTTGCTGGCAACGGCCATATAATTTACGACTTTGGTATCCCAGAAAAGGTGTTCCGACGCTCGCACTTACCCTATTACACAATTTATCCGGCTGAGTTTCATGGAGACAAACCTCCACCAGAACATGACCTTTTTTTACCGGAAATTCCATTAGAACCGGCTGATTTTGTCTGGGTTATCCCTCCCTTGGTAGAACAAAAAAGGATATATTTGGGTGTCCAACTGAAAAGAACAACCGATAACAAACTGGTCATACAAGAAATAACCCCCAAGAGCCCTGCCGAAAAGACGGGTTTTATGGTAGGCGATATTATTTCGTCGATTGACGGAAACGCAGTAAAAGGTGTCCCGGACCTGGTTCATTACCTCCAGACGAAAAAGTTTGGAGATACCTGTATTGTGGAGTTCGAACGCGATGGCACGAAGATTTCTTATTCAGTCACCCTTTTTGAAATTGAAGAGGAGTAATAATCCACCGCAGAGACGCAAAGACACAAAGGGATTGACAATAAATAATCTGAATAAGTTTGTTATCCGACACTTCTGTGCTGGTTCAGGCTTGTAGCCTGAACCGAAATATTTCGGTTCAATCGGGGACGATTGAACCAGCAATTAAATGATTTTCATTATTCGTGTAGATTTGTGTTTATTCGTGGCTAAATTATTACAAATATAAACTATGCAGACAATACTATCGACTCAATATAATCCTAAAGAAATAGAAGACAAATGGTACCGCTTCTGGGAAGAAAAAGGGGTTTTCCACAGTATACCGGATCCCTCCAGGAAACCTTATGCCATTGTCATCCCGCCCCCGAACGTAACAGGGGCGCTTCATATGGGACATGCCCTGAATAACATTATCCAGGATATTGTAATCCGATGGAGACGCATGCAGGGATACAATGCCCTCTGGATGCCCGGTACAGACCATGCAGGAATTGCCACCCAGAATGTGGTCGAACGGGAACTGGCCGCAAAACATATCAAGCGTGAACATCTCGGCCGAGAACGATTTGTTGAAGAGGTCTGGAAATGGAAGAGCCAGTACGGCTCGACCATCATTAATCAGTTGAAAAAATTGGGGAGTTCCTGCGACTGGGCACGGGAACGCTTCACTATGGATGAAGGTCTCTCAGCAGCAGTGAAGGAGACTTTCGTCCGCCTCTTTGAGAGGGGTTTAATATACAAGGGCAAATACATGATCAACTGGTGTCCACGATGCTGCACCGCCCTTGCCGATGACGAGGTCGAGCATGAAGAACACGAGGGACACCTGTGGCACATAAAATACCCGTTCAAAGACGCCCCACATCTCTATATTGTGGTAGCCACCACCCGTCCTGAAACTATGTTAGGCGATGTCGCGGTAGCCGTTAATCCAAAAGATGAGCGATATAAGGACATGATAGGCGAGATACTCACGCTCCCCATCGTTGGCAGGGAAATGCCCATAGTTGCCGACGATTTTGTTGATTCATCCTTTGGGACAGGAGCAGTCAAGGTTACTCCTGCTCACGATCCCAACGATTTCGAAATGGGCAAACGCCACAACTTAACCCCTATCGTTGTTATGCAAGAGAATGGGATTATGAATGAACAAGCAGGGGAATATGAGGGACTGGATCGATTTGAATGCAGAAACGCATTGGTAGAAGAACTAAAATTAAAGAGATATATCGAAATGGTCACTCCTCACAAACATTCTGTCGGGCATTGCTATCGATGCCATACCGTTATTGAGCCGTATATTTCTGACCAGTGGTTTGTAAAGATGCGTCCCCTTGCGGATGCCGCTATCCAGGCTTCCAAAAATAAATCGGTGACATTCTTTCCGGAACGCTGGGAAAAGATATATTTAAGCTGGCTGGAAAATGTGCGTGACTGGTGTATTTCAAGGCAAATCTGGTGGGGACATCGTATTCCCGCATGGTATTGCCAGGAATGCAGTGCAATTACCGTATCAAGCAGCACGCCCATGAAGTGCTCAAAATGCAGCAGTACAACGCTCAAACAAGATGATGACGTGCTGGATACGTGGTTCAGTTCTGCGTTGTGGCCATTTTCTACAATGGGTTGGCCGAAAGAGACATCTGAGTTGAAATACTATTATCCCACATCTACCCTTGTCACCGACCGGGGGATCATCTATTTCTGGGTAGCGCGAATGGTTATGATGGGACTTGAGATCATGCGAAACGTCCCCTTCTCTAACGTTTATATCCACGGAACAATCCTTGACGAGATTGGCAGGAAAATGAGTAAATCACTAGGCAACGGCATCGATCCCCTTGTCATGATTGACCAATACGGCGCTGATGCCGTGCGATTTTCGATTACCGTACTCACCACAGAAGGTCAGGATTTAAAACTTTCTGAAAGCAAATTTGAAATGGGCCGCAATTTTACCAACAAGTTGTGGAATGCGGCACGGTTTATCATGATGAATTTAAAAGACGAGCATCCGAAAGAAATTAAACTTGAATCTGCGGACTACCAATTTGAAGACAGATGGATTCTCAGCCGTTTAAACTCAGCGATAGAGTCGTGTACCGTATCTCTGGAACAATTCAAATTTAATGACGCAGCCATGCACGTCTACGATTTTACCTGGCACTCCTTCTGCGATTGGTATCTGGAAATCGTGAAGGCGCGTTTATACGAACCTGTGAGTTCCCGGGATAAAAAAGTAGTACAAACAGTCCTTGCACAGGTTTTTGATCAAATACTACACCTCTTGCATCCTTTTGTGCCTTTTATTACGGAGGAATTGTGGCATAATCTAAAAAGGATTGTTCTTGAAAACAAAATCGACATCCAGAAAGACATGAGCTGCGAGAGTCTTGCCAGGAATGTCTGGCCAACGATAGATAAACGATATGAAGACCGAATTGCAGAAGAAACTATGACAATCCTGCAAAATGTTATTCGTGCTATTCGGAATATTCGCAGTAAAATGAATATAAAGGAAAAACAAAAATTAGACGCACTCATCTCCATTTCAGGAGATGGTGAATATAATTTACAAGAACATTCGGGTTTGCTCAAACGTATGGCCAACCTCGAACGTTTAGAAATCGGCACTAATCTTGCAAAACCTAACAATGCCGCCTCTGAGGTTATTGGGCAGATACAGGCGTTTGTGCCTCTTGAGGGTATCATTGATCCTGCTGCAGAAAAAGAACGGCAGTTGAAAAAACTTAAAGAGCTTGAAAATCACTTAATGGTGATTAAACGGAAGCTGGAAAACAAAGATTTTGTTGCAAGGGCGCCTGCCAATGTAGTGGCAATGGAACAAAACAGGGAAAAGGAATTGTTAGAACAGATACAAAAAGTTAAACTTATTTTGAACGATCTTGGATAAGGAACTATGAAAAAAATATACTGGATTTCTCTCATTTGTGTAATACTGCTATGTCTCCCTTTGATTTCAATCCTCCATGCCAAGGAGTCTGCATCAAAGGAAATGACAAATAAATGTCCCACCTGCAACAAGGTATATCCAGAAGAAACGAAATTCTGCGGCGAGGATGGAACCAGGCTGGTTGAGACTCCTGTGAAAATGATATGTCCTGACTGTAAGAAAGAGGGCGCTCAGGGGGAAAAGTTCTGTAAAGAACATGGGAAAAAACTTATTCCACTTACAGAAACACCTCCTGCCCAGGAAGCAGATGCTATAAAACAAAAAATGGAACTCGCCAGGAAATATTACAAGGAAGGCAGTGATTACTGCGACGCAGAGTCATACGACTCGGCATTAGAATCTTACAAGAAGGCGGAAAAGTCATTCCCTGATTTCCCTGCGCTCCATTACAACATGGGTTGGCTATACGGTAAGCTGGGAGACGCCCAACAGGCTATCAATCATTTACAAAAATATATTGTCCTGTCCCCAAACGCCAAAGATATTATGGAGGTACAGAGTTATGTTATTGTCCTAAAACAGGCATTAGAAAAGCAAAGTACCGTTCATAATACCTTCAAAAGCCGTGATGAACTTATGAAAAAGGCATCCCTTGAGCAAAAACAAAAATACGGAAGCGTCGTGGTGCCTGCAGGTGAATTTATTATGGGAACTGACCAGGCGCGGGAAGATGCATATCCTGAGCATAAAGTCTATCTCGACGCATTTGAAATTGATCGTTATGAGGTAACAAACGCCCAGTACTGGGAATTTTTGGAATATATAAAGAAAACAAACAACCACAGCAAATGTTTTAAAGGAGAACCCGGTAATAAGGATCATACTCCACGATTCTGGGACAATGAATATTATAACGTGCCTGATTATCCAGTGGCGCGCATTGACTGGTATGACGCCTATGCGTATGCCGCCTGGGCCAGCAAACGACTCCCTACCGAAGCCGAATGGGAAAAAGCAGCACGAGGATCAGATGGAAGAAATTTTCCCTGGGGTAATGAATGGGATCCTGGCCGATGCAATCTAAGCGGTGAACCCAAGCCTGTAGGCAGCGTAGCAGCCGGGAAAAGTGTCCATGGCTGTTATGACATGGCAGGTGGTGTTTATGAATGGTGCGCCGATTGGTATTTGGATACCTATTATACAGAATCTCCATACAAGAACCCCAAAGGCC
>JANLHY010000001.1 GCA_024653795.1 Candidatus Brocadiaceae bacterium
TTTGAATTTCAAATCGATTACGATCTTTTTTTCTCGTATTTCTTTTAAATTTAATCACTTACAACGAATTGCTATTTAAACGTCCGGACAGCAGTGATCGTATTATTGATTTTACCTTGAGTAATTGTATTAATTCAGGATTACGAAAGATATGTGTGTTGACGCAATATAAATCTTATTCACTCGATAGACATTTAAGAATTGGATGGAATATATTTAATAATGAGTTGGATGAGTTTATTGAAAATATACCCCCTCAAAAACGAATAAGTGACATGTGGTATCAAGGAACGGCTGATGCAGTATATCAAAATATTTATGTATTAGAAAGGGAACATCCTGAAAATGTGCTGATTCTCGCTGGTGACCATATTTACAAGATGGATTATCGTGAGTTGATAGGGTTCCATGAAACAAATAATGCAGATCTGACAGTGCCATGCATCGAAGTGCCCATAAAAGAAGCAAGCAGGTTTGGGGTTATGTCGATAGACAATGAACAACAGGTTGTAGAATTTAATGAAAAACCAGCAAGCCCAAAACCAATTCAATCGAATCCAGAAATGGCGCTTGTATCCATGGGTATTTATCTCTTCAATACACAAGTATTGGTGAAACGTGTGATCGAAGATACCAAAAGAGATACTATACATGATTTTGGGAAGAACATTATTCCTTCGATGATTAACAAAGATCGTGTGTTTGCATTTATATTTAGAGATAAGAATAACAAAGCAGTGAAATATTGGAGAGACATAGGGACTATCGATGCTTACTGGGAAGCGAATATGGACCTTGTTCAGGTAGATCCTATTTTTAATCTCTATGATAAAAATTGGCCGATTCGTACCTATCATGAACAGCTTTCCCCTGCAAAAACGGTCTTTTCTGAGTTATTTCCAGGAGGAAGATGTGGTACAGTTTTGGATTCTCTTGTTTCCAATGGGTGTATTATCAGCGGCGCACGCGTAGAGAGATCGATTCTTTCGTCAAATGTAAGAATTGATAATTACTCAGAGGTCTTTGACTCGATTTTAATGGCTGGTGTGAGGATTGGTAAAAATGTCAAGATTCGAAAAGCAATCCTTGATAAATCTGTAATAGTGCCAGATGGGAAGCACATTGGATATAATTTGGATGCGGATGCTAAACAGTTTATT
>JANLHY010000008.1 GCA_024653795.1 Candidatus Brocadiaceae bacterium
CCCATAACAGATAGTTCTACAAGATTCTTTTCATTCGTTTCCATGAGTTATCAAATTAATCAAAATAAAGTTTCATGTTAAATTCTCGTTAAATCTTTATTCACGTTCTTTTTATTGCCCTCTCCTTTCTTCTTCCCATTGGATATCCTTTTCGATTTCTATTCTCTCTATCTGTTCATTGAAAAAGTCTATTACTGCCTTGTCACTCTGAACCGCCATTATATGGTGTTCATCCGCTAACAGCTTGCTTATTTTTTCTTCGCTCAGTCTCTTCGCGTCGTTGACCTTCAACTTTCTTCCTGTATTGCGATTCACCATGTTTTGCAGTGTAATGTGGGTTTCCTTGTTGCCTGCTGACGCTGCGTATCTTTGTAAAAGTGCTTCAAGCGCGGAATAATAGCTTTCTTCCCTGGCATCTCCACGAATTGTAATCTCATATGTTTCTTTTAAGTAGGATTTCAGCATAATTATTGATTATACTAATGGGATATGTACAGTCACATTATATACAATTTTTCAAACACAATATCTACTGTTTGTTCAAAGTTACTCACTTCAATTATTCTTACGTTCTCAGGAACACGGATGCTGCATGAAGAACCTTTTGGAATAATGATCCTGTCTATAAAATGTAATTCCCTTAAAACCGTTTCTATTTTGCCATCCAGGGAATCAACCGGAAGTGTTCTTCCCTGGCTGTCAATTCCTCCTGTTACCGCAATATTTTCGGGAATTGGTGACTTGGTAAACACAGCATAGTAGCATAATGCGGCCGCAAGTCCTGTATCGTTTAAGTTGCACCTTTGGATTATTTCAGGCACATTCTTTTCAAGATAAAATATTATACGATCAATTGCCTGTGGCACGGTGATATCAATGTGTTTGGTTTGGATATATTGATTTACGATCTTTATGCAGTTTGAAGTAATCTCTGGAGGCAAATTCCTTGTAAAGTTCGGCATGATATCTTCAGTGCATAAACATTTTAAATAGGCAGAGAAGCTAATCCTGGAGTTATACGTAAGGAGTATT
>JANLHY010000010.1 GCA_024653795.1 Candidatus Brocadiaceae bacterium
ATAAATAACATGACAACTTCATGTTGCTGTGCCATCAGGGCTAAAGCCCCGGTAGGACGTGTACCCACTAACCCCAGCCTTAAGGCTGGGGTTAGTGACTGTCTTATCTGAATTGGGCTTTAGCCCTGACAGCGCCTGATCTTTAAAGTGTCGGACAACAAACTTGTTCAGATTATTTATTGTCAATCCCTAAGACACAAAGAAAAACTTAGTGTCTTAGTGACTTTGTGGCTAGTTTTAAATTTCTGAACATTAAATTAGAAACGAATTGCTTATGGATGATATTGAATTACAACTACAAGAAAGCATCGATACCAAAAAGGTATTATTATCGGCTAATCTCGATATAATCAGGAAAATAGCCGATACTGTAGTAAATGCATTCAGGAACAACCACCGCATTTACCTCATTGGTAATGGCGGAAGCGCAGCAGATGCCCAGCATATAGCCGGGGAACTTATCGGAAGGTTTAAAATGAACAGACGCCCACTCCCTGCGGTTGCATTAACAACCGATACTTCAGTAATAACCGCACTTGCAAACGACTTTGGTTATGATACCTGTTTTGCCAGGCAAGTCGAGGCTCTGGCTGACAGAGGTGACGTTATTCTGGCTTTTAGCACCAGTGGAAATTCAAAAGGCATTATAAATGCAGTTAAAGTTGCAAGGGATGCGGGGGCAATTACCATTGGATTTACCGGAAAGGACGGCGGTCTCTTGGATAGCGCAGCTGATATCTGCCTAAAAATCCCATCAACCAATACACCTCGAATACAGGAATGTCATATCACCGTTGGGCATATTGTATGCTCAATTGTCGAAAAAGAACTTTTTGGGGCAGCAAATAAGTGAACAAGAAAAGGGCCGTATTTCTCGATCGTGACGGTACCATTGTCATCCACGAGCCTTATCTGAGTTCTCCCGATCAACTCAAATTATTACCCAATGTAGCCGAAGGCATTCGCCTTTTCAAAGAGCATGGATATCTGGCGATTGTTGTGACTAATCAGTCTGGTGTGGCCAGGGGATTCTTCGACGAAGAGCATTTAGTGCTTATTCACAAAAAACTGCTGCATATGCTGAAAGATGAGGGTGTCGAGATTGATGATATCTATTATTGTCCACACTACACAGAAGGAGTTGTAGAGAAGTATAAACTCGACTGCGATTGCAGAAAACCCAAACCTAAAATGCTCCTGAATGCCGCAAAAAAACACAACATTGATTTAACCCAATCCGTGATGATTGGCGACTCGGAGGTTGACATGCTGGCGGGTAAAAATGCAGGATGCGCCTGCGTATTAATAAAGAACGTCTGTAATAATTCACTCGTTTCCACAATGGCAGGTATAGATTATGTCGTAAAAGATTTATTAGAGGCCGCGAGAATTCTTACACAGCGTTAAAATGTTTACTAAATATTTATGGTTTCTTTTACCACCCAATCCAGATAACTCTTTGAACCCTGTGTTATTGGCAGTGCGATGATCTCTGGGACTTCATAGCTGTGGAGTTCTTTGACGCGTTTTTCTACCGCATTAAACAGGTCTTCTCTCGTCTTCATTATCATCAACACTTCGCGTTCGATATTTAATTTCCCCTGCCATTTAAAAATAGACTCGATTGGCTGTACGATATTGCAACAGGCGACCTTGCCCTCTTCCACCAAAGGTTGACCAATCTTTCGAGCCTCTTCTATTGAACTGGCTGTCACAAAAATTACAATCATTTTTGTCATGTTCGTTAAACAGTTCTATTGGTTATCTGACCAGACCTCTTTCAATTGTCCGCCTATCACACATGCCGCCGCGCCTTTTTAAAAGAGACTCAATTTCTCCGCTGCCCTCTTCATCCCGCGTTACATATACCAGCGTACAGCGGCATCCTTCAGGGCTTTTACAGCCTATGTAAGGGGGTTTTATGTCGTGAAGCATTTTGTGATTGGGGAGCAAATGGCTTCCGTCTAATGCCTTACATACATCGCAGGTATCGCTGTCTTTCGCTGATGAATAATAGACATAGGCGATTTCTTTCAGGTGGGTATTGACTACGTCTGGCTTTTTTTCTTTGTTGCCTTGAGGGGATTGATAGGTATTTCTTGCTGTCTTGCCTTTTATACTATTTTTAATGAGATAGTAAATGAGGTAGACAGCTATGAGAAATACAAGAAAACGCATCATCGATTACACGGAACCTTTGGGCTTTCTCAGCATGAATAAAAACAATCCGCCCACAACCAATACCGCTTGCGTCAATATAATACTCTTGATCCATATCGCAAAACATCTCCATAACAGGTCGGATCCGCGTACCTGGTCGATTGCACTGGAGACACGCATAAAGGCATAGATTGCAATCAATGAGACAATCACTGCCATAACGATTATGATAAATGCCTTTAGTTTTTGTTTCATGATTCTTTATCTTTCAATTCTCATGTTTATCAAAGGTAGCAATTACATTTTCTGATTCATTCTGTTTATTCACCGTTTCTATAGTTTTGCCTTGGTCCTTAAAGTTCACATTCATGGCCTTTTTATATTCCGAGACTGCCTCATCTATCATATCTTTTTCCTCATAGGCATATGCCAAATTATACCGGGCGTCAATATTCTCAGGATCGTTACTCACGGTCTTTCTGAATTCATTGATGGCATTCTCTACCATATTTTTACTTGCATACGCCAATCCCAAATTAAAATGGGCTTTTGACGAAGCAGGATTCAATTCCAACAATTTTTTCCATGTGGAAATCGCGTCATCATACAAACCCTGTTGCAAATAAACGGCGCCCAGCTTGTCGTAAGCTTCCGGAAAACTTATATTGGATGTAATGGATTTGTTATACATAACTGCGGACTTATCGAGCAAGCCTCGATCAGCATAAGCCTCACCCAGTTTGTAAAGGGCGCGGGTATTGTCAGGA
>JANLHY010000016.1 GCA_024653795.1 Candidatus Brocadiaceae bacterium
TCAGAGATCCGGATCTCATGTGAATGCAAAATGAATGAGTCAAATATCCTAACCCCATTATTATCAGTAAGTAATGTTATTTCTGCCGAGAGTATCCAGAAGATTCATTTCGGATTATAAGAAGATACTTTATAATACGCTATTTTATAATACACCGAATCAGGAGGGCTAAAATGGGACAGACATTACTTCCAATCTTTCCATCGGAATCTACGCGGATAAATGAAGTTTTGTCATTCGTTAAACGAGAAGGGACGGTATGGTATTTTCATGGTTGCATGCCTGTGTTTTCACATGGCGAGAAAGATTACCGTAGCTTTAACATGTACACGAGTCAGTTGGTAGTGGTAGGCCAGTGTAAGCAGGTAGATATAATAAAGGCATTTGGTGTGAGTGCGATTAGCGTTAAAAGACATGTGAAGAAATTCAGGGAAGGAGGCCCAGGCGTGTTTTTCCAACAGCGATCAGCGCGAAAGACATCAGTGTTGACACCGGAGGTGCTCAGGCGTGCCCAAGAGATGCTAAATGAAAGAAAGAGTCGCCATGAAGTGTCAGAAGATTTGTGCATAAAAGTAGATACTCTTTATCGAGCGATACATGCGGGTAAGCTGGTTGAACTAAAAAAAAAGTTGAATGCAAAAGTGAGCGCAGTATAGAAGAAGCACAATCTGCAATGGGCATGGGATGTACCAGAGTGGTAGAGCGTGTTATGGCTTCGCTAGGTAAACTTTCTGAGGCGCCATCAAGATTCAAAGCGTCACTGGACGTATCCAATGCAGGTGTGTTATGGGCCCTGCCTGCGCTGCTTAGCAATGGGTTATTAGGACATACAAAGGAATACTTTGATCTTCCAAAAGGTTTTTACTCTCTGGTTCATGTATTTCTGCTGTTAGGTTATATGTCGTTATCGAGGATAAAGACAAATGAGCAATTGCGTTACAGTGGTGTAGGAGAATGGGGTTTACTTTTAGGGTTGGATCGTATACCGGAAGTACGTACATTACGAGATAAGATAAAACATTTATCACAGACAGGGGAAGTGGCACAGTGGTCTGCTATTGTTTGTAAAGATTGGATGGAGTCACAACCGGAAGCGGCGGGAACACTATACGTAGACGGTCATGTTCGTGTTTATCATGGATCGCAGACAAAACTACCTCGTCGTTTTGTATCACGGGAACGATTATGTTTGCGTGGGACGACAGACTATTGGGTAAATGATCAACAAGGACTGCCGTTTTTTGTTATTAGTACGCCATTTACGACAGGGTTGCTGGATATGCTCAGTAGTGAGATTGTGCCCCGATTATTGAAAGATGTTCCACCGCAACATACAGAGGAAGAGCTAACGATGGATAAGTATCTTGCACGCTTTACGCTGGTATTTGACCGAGAGGGATACAGTCCGGAGTTTTTTAAGGAGATGTGGGAGAAGCACCGAATTGCCTGCATAACCTATAACAAGTACCCTAAAGAGGACTGGAGTGTTGAAGAGTTTCGAGAGCAATCGGTGAGTATGCCTAATGGAGAATGTATTACTATGAAGATATCTGAACGTGGGAGGTATATTGGTGGAAAGCAAAAAGGTCTATGGGTCCGTGAAATACGCAAACTCACAGAATCAGGCCATCAAACATCAGTGATTACAACAGAATTTAAATCGGAAGCGTCTAATTTGGGCCTTCGTATGTTTGCTAGATGGTCTCAGGAAAACTTTTTTAAATATATGAAGGAACACTTTAATATAGATAGGCTTATGTGCTATAAAGTGGAACGTACAGACGAGACGAAAAAGGTTGTCAACCCTGCGTATCGAACAATTGAGGGGCAGATAAAGAGCAACGCAGGAAAGCTTGGTAGAAGACTACGACAATTTGCAGAGATAACATTAAGTGCGGCTCCAGCACCAGATGAAATTGAAAAATATGAAAGGAATAAAGGAGTGTTGAAAGAGGAGATAGATCTTCTAAAAGAAGAGCTTGTTGGATTAAAAGAAAAACGTAAAAAGACGAACAAGCATATACGTTTAGAAGATCTACCAGAGCAAGAGAGATTCTCTCAACTGGAATCTACCAGAAAGCAATTTGTTGATACGATCAAGATGATTGCCTATCGTGCAGAAACAGCAATGGCAAACATCTTGAGTAAATCGTCAAGTTGTGTTGATGATACACGTGCACTGCTTCGAAACATTTACACGATGGAAGCTGACATTATTCCTGATGAAAAAGAGCAGATCATGAGGGTAAGATTGCACCATCTTGCTAACCCGTCGTCTGACAAATCAGCTCGACAACTAGCTGACCATCTTAACGATACTGAAACAATTTATCCGGGCACAAACCTAAGATTACACTACGAATTGGTATCAAATTAAATCCGTGAGATCAGTATCTCTGAGTTTACACTGAGCGTGCGAACGTGCTCAGACGTCACACTGAGCGGAGTCGAAGGATGGTGCTAACAGCTACCTGACTTGACCATCAATTATAACGGTTGACAACTCATTTCACCATATTATAGAATATTCACAAGAGGTTAAAAGTGTCTAAAGTTTTAAGTGATCTAAAGTTATAGGAGTATATTTTTTTTGACTTTACTTACTTTCCTTGCTTACCAGACCTTGTTATTCTTGCGGGTGGTTATGCCGCGCCATAATATCTAACTTTAGGCTTTAATCATATGAAAACAATGCTATCAGGAATTATTAATTATGTAACAACTGACATATGGCGAATTCGTCTCAAAGACCATCCTCGTAAAAAAATATTTTTCATTACGCAACTTAGAGTTGTGATACTGGCATTTCGCGGATTTTATGAAGACAAATGCGGTTTAAGGGCGTCAGCTCTGACCTTCTACTCTCTGCTCTCAATAGTTCCTGTTATTGCTCTGATATTTGGTATAGCAAAGGGGTTTGGTTCAGATAAGGCTCTGGAAAAGCAACTCCTTAAAAAATTTCCCGGTCAGGAAGAGGTGCTCATGCAGGTCATGACGTTTGCCCGCACACTTCTAGATCAAACCAAGGGAGGGATGGTGGCCGGTATTGGACTCGCAGTGCTTTTCTGGATAGTGATTAAGCTTTTAACTAATATTGAGCATTCTTTCAATGATATCTGGGGAATAAAGAAACCACGGAGCACGGTAAGGAAAATAACAGATTATATTTCTATAATGCTTATTTGTCCTGTTCTTATAATTGTGTCAAGTGGCCTTACCGTGTTCATAATTACTCAGATAACTCACATAACCGAACGGTTTGCATTTTTAGGGTTTTTCAGTTCCCTGATATTTTTTACGTTTAAACTTTTACCTTATTGCGTAATCTGTGGAGCCTTTACTTTTATTTATATCTTTATGCCTAACACGAAGGTTAGATTTTTGTACGGCCTTATCGCCGGTGCAATTGCAGGTCTAACTTATCAAGTCGCACAGTGGGTCTATATTCATTCCCAGGTTGGTGTTGCGCAGTATAATGCTATTTATGGAAGTTTTGCCGCATTACCTCTGTTTCTAATATGGTTACAGATTAGCTGGTTGATCGTCCTTTTTGGAGCAGAAATTTCTTTTGCTCTTCAGAATATAGATACATATGAATTCGAGCCGGATTGTTCGCGTGTAAGTCTCTCATATAAGAGATTGCTTGCTTTACAGATAACTCACTTAATAACAAAGAATTTCTCAAACGAAGTTAAGCCCTTAACAGCAAACCAGATTTCTCATACTCTGGAAATACCTATCCGGCTGGTAAATCAAATTCTTTATGAATTAGTTGGGTGTAGAATTGTAGTGGAAACGAAGACAGAGGAGGATCTGGAGTTCGCATTTCAACCTGCATGTACGATTAATCATCTCACCATAAAGCACGTGATTGATGCCCTGGACAAAAGGGGAACTGACGATATCCCTGTTGCGCAAAACAGAGAATTAAAAATATTGTCAAATTCTCTGGAAACTTTTAATGACACAATTGAGAACTCTTCTGCCAACAAGCTTTTAAAAGACATATAAAAGTTGTCCGCCACAAACCGCATCTGTACATGATAAATATTAAATCAGCCGAAACAATAAGCGGTAGATTGTTGCTGAAATTAAGACTGAGGTTACCCATGGAAGTTGACATAACTTGCTTGTGTAGTATAATGACCTCTTTTAAATTACTCTATACCCAAATATAAATAAAAATGAACAAGCTGCTCCAGTTTATCACCTTTACTATCCTGATAACCTCAATATTTATAACAAATAACCCAAAAGATGCTTCTGCGGAAATTGTTGTAGTCCATGCCAACCAGGCATGGCAACTAACAGGCATAATCCTGAAGAAAAACCATGTGATCAAGTGGGAAGTAAGAGTGGACGATTATTGGAGTTTTAATACAACAATGTTTCCGGATGGACATAATGCAGATGGAATTCCTGTACCTGCTTTAGAAAGTTACGCTTTACCTGGAGAGAACATTGGTATGCTCCTGGGCAAAACAGATGAATACAGTACTTTAGCGATGGGTATGTCCGGTTCAGCAGTTGTATCGTCTGGAGAAGAAGGTTGTTATTTATATTTGACCATGAATGATGACTTAATCGGTAAATTTGGAGAAGGTTTCAAGGACAATTATGGAGAAATACGGGTTACGATAACACAAACTCCAATGAAAGTTGTCAATATTGGCATTTTCTTTATTGAGGGTTGTTCCGGTGTATCATCTATCGCAGACAATATTAAAGAAGTTATTGCTGAGGAGGCTGTTGATGCAGAGATTAGTTTGGTTTTAATTGATACACCGGAAGATGCGAGACGATTACAGTTTACAGGTTCTCCCACAGTGAGAATCAATGGAATGGATATAGAGCCGAATATGCAAGCCATTAAAGATTATGGTCTGAGAAGCCGCAATTATTATATAAATGGGGAAAAATCAGATTACCCTACTAAAAGTATGATTAGAGACGCAATCAAAAAGGTAAAATAATATCAATAGTTTTTATCTTACAAAGCCTCAATTTTCTCAATTCATATTCTATTCAAACTTCCTCAACATCCTCAATGCAGAAATAATTACCCATAAAATGTTGACATAATCAACAGCATAATAGAGGAAGAAAAAATAAAAATAGTTTTACAATAAAAGCCAGAATATGTCTGTTCCAAATAAGGCGTTATGGTACAAGTGTTTAGCGCAAGATAACTTTATAATATCATTTGTTTTTGATATATATTACTCCTTTAGGCACGATTTTAGCTAACTACAAATCCCTCTGAGTGTGCATAAATACTGAAACCGTTTGCATAAAATATGTAACAACAGGGAGTTAATGCTTTTTCTTAAAGAGAATTTAATAAAAACTTATTAATTACCATTGTAAAAATGACAGCACTTTCATCTACGAACGAATATACCGCCATATCAAAAGACGCTTTAGTTGAAGACACAAAGATAGATTTTGATGTGTTTTTGAAAAACGACCTTAGCGGACGCTCCAGATATATCTTATTCTGTCGTGGAAATCAGGAATTCAGTGCTGATAGGAAAGGAGAATTATTAAACAGGAATGCACATAGGCTCTATATTTCTACAAAAGACACCGGCAAATACCTCAAGTATCAGGAAAAAAACCTCAGGCAAATTGTTGAAGACTACAGTAAAAGTTCTTTGCAGAAATCAGGAGCACTTTATCAGGTTGCTAAAAATTTAGCACAGGACGTTATGGATGACCCAAAGTCCGGCGAGAATATCGAACGAGCTTCTGCATGGGTAGATAATACAATTACTCACATTCTTCAAAATGAAAATACATTCTCCAGTTTGTTTGAAGTTGCTTCCCATGATTATCGTACGACTACACATTCTATTAACGTATCAGTAATCGGATTACTCTTTGGCAAATATCTTTCCTTGAAGCCAAATGAGTTGGAATGTCTGGGAACAGGTCTATTGCTGCATGATATCGGTAAGTCAACACTCTCTCAAGATATCCTGAACAAACAAGGGGATCTCACGAGCGAAGAGTTTCATGAAATAAAAAAACACCCTAAAGCAGGACTGGATATTTTAGAACACAATGATCGCATTGATGGACTCTCTTTGAAAGTAGTTATTCAACATCATGAAAACAATGATGGTACAGGATACCCTTACGGAATCGGGGGTAGCGACATCCATTTATTTGGGCATATTTCTCGGCTAGTTGATGCATATGATGCAATGACGTCCGACAGGCCATATGCTGCCGCAATGAGGCCTTTTGCTACACTGGCAGAAATAAAAAAAGAAAATAAGATTTGTTTTAACGAGGAGTTGTTAAAAGAGTTTATTTGCTTTCTTGGGCTTAAGAATCAGCGCAGTAAGTCCATGCCTACTTAACATCTTCAGAAAGTTTTAAAACATAAGCATTTGTCCGTAATACACACTTAAATAAATAATTCAACAATCGCCAATATATAAATGAAGACTACAACCGTAGTTTGAAAAGCAAAAAGTAAAAAGCTGAAAAAATTATACTGTTTTCAGAAATGAAAACACCCGCCAATGCCTCTCTGTATTTAGGGAATTTGATATACTACAATATGCATATGTATGCGAATGCAAAGGCCGCAAAAACAGATAAATAACAGGCAATAGTCAATTTTGTTAAGAGGTGTTTTGTTTTTTTCGATAGAAGATAAAAAATATAGATACTTCCTGAAACCCCCGCAAGAATAAATAATAATTCAATCGCTGACATAACCCCTATTTTATCAGCAATCGAAACTTCATTTTCAGCTCTTACCGGTTGATAAATTCCGGTTATCTCTATCAACGTCCAGAAATCTGCTTTAAGTTTATTCCAATAAAAAGCAAGATGTCCCATAAGTGCGAGTGGTATCGCCGCATATCCGAAATCCGTAATTCTTGTTTTTACATTGTGAAACGAAAACCCATTGCATACATAATCAAGAAAAATGATAGAACCAGATGGAAGAAAAGATACAAAGGTAAATATTAATGTATAAAGTACTGCTTGGTTGATTCCGATAAAACTGTATAAAGATTGAAACCACTGAGAATCCATGCTAAGAAGACTTCCATGCTCTACTAACAATATTCCCAATAGTGATAAACACAGTAACGACTCAGACAATGACCTGTTGGACATGTTGCCTATGTCGCTTCCCGGTACCTGAAGATTGACCTTTATGGAACTGTGACTGCAATTTTTGTAACAGTTCATACATAAAACACAATCTCTGCCATTTTCCAACCCATAAGGATGTAAATACATTGGACAACCTTCTGTTAATTGCGTTCCCAGGTAGCAATCGTGAGTTTCACATTGGTTCAGGCAGACGCTTCTGTTTGCTTTCAAAGAAGTTATTGATGCAAGCGAATAAACGCCAAACAAGCCACCCAGCGGACAAACATATCTGCACCATACTCTTCTTTCAAAGATCAAGCCTGAAATAACGGCTCCTGAAAGGATAAAGATAATCAAGTATGCTGTTAATGTCGAAGAGCGTGGAATTGCCGTGACACCTTCAAACCAGAAGACTAATATTATTAGTCCAATGGTAATGTACCTTCCGTATGAAACAAGTATCTTCGGTATTTGCTGATTAAAATTTTTAAATCTCTTCACCGAATCACCGACAGCGGCAAAAGGGCATATCCCACATAAAAATCTTCCGGAAACAAAAGTTATTAAATACATGCCAAATATGCCTGCCGACCAGAATAATGTATTTATAAAATTTAACTGCCCATCTTTATGTCCCAAAAAAAGCATTAAAAGTGTAATTACAAGAAATATAGAACTTAAAATCTGAAAACCAGATGGATAAAATTTGCTCTTTAAAAAACTTTGAACCACATCAAATGAAAGAAAATCAAAAGACCATTTTTTTTCTCCCATTGGTATACCAAAAAAGATTTGTTCCGACGTAATTACATCACCTTTTGCCAGGATAACTGCACGTCTCAGCACATTCTCAAGCTCTTTAACGTTTCCCGGCCAATCATAACTCATCAACCTTCCCATAGCGTTGTCAGATACATTTTTCACGTCTTTGTGCAATTCACGACTGATCTTCTCAAGAAAGTCTTTTGTAAGCATTGGGATACTGCGTTTCTGATCTCTAATCGCTTTTAATTGATAGTGGTTCTTGCTTAAGATTGCATATAGACTCTTATCAAATTTTCCTTCCTCTATAGATGAAGGAATATCTTTAGACACAGATGAAATAATTCTCGCGTTTGAAAAGATGGTGCCATTTCCATTGACACGATTAAATTTCCCCTCCTGTAGATAATTCAGCAATTTGATTTGGTTTGCTTGATTCAACTTATCGATATGGTCTAACAAAATCGTTCCCGAGTCAGCAAGTTCTATATATCCCAGATGAGTTGCTATATTTCCTGCTTCAATAGATTTCTGAGGAGACAAATTGTCCTGTAAATCATTCCCCTTTGAGTTATCCGTGCTTATTACCTGAGAACTTTGTTCATAACCAAAAAGCTCGTTCCCCCATGATTCACTGTCAATATCTCTGCAATCAATCACTATAAAAGGGCCTTTATAACGTTTGCTCCTGTAATGAATGGTTTTTGACATGGGAATCTTTCCTGTCCCGTCCTCACCGCCTACCAACACAGGTTCATCAATTGAAGCCATAGCATCAACAAAGGCATTTATTTTGTCAATATACTTACCTTTACCTACAAAACCAGGGTCGTCTGAAACTTTCCTGCTACTTACGCCTTCTGCAATCTGTATCCTTCTTTTGAGTCGTGCATGGGAAATAGCAAGGGCAATATGGTTGGCCATAATCGTCAATCCCCTGATATCGTCGTATGTGTACTTTCTCTTATCAACAGTCTGAATGTTAATTGCACCTATAACGTCATTCTTCTCACCTAATGGCAAAGACAAGAGTGAGGATAAACGTTCCTCATGGATTTCCGTAATAAGCTTCACCCTTGGGTCTGTGTGGACATCTTCAAGAGCAACCGGCTCACCATTTTTAACTACCCATCCGGTAACCCCCTCACCTTCAGCTAATCGCATTCTCACATTCTTCATGACTTTATCATCAAAGCCAACCGCTGCCTCCAACACCAGATCCTGGGTAACCCTGTCAACTAAATAAATAGAACACGCATCCGCCTGCATTTCCTTGTTAACGGCTTTAACGACTGATAAGAGTGTTTTATTAATATCTTCCTCTGTGTGGAAAAGCCTGGTTACTCTATTTATTACGTCTAATTTTCTCTCTTTTTCAAACTTATCTTCAATTACTTCAACTATTTTGATTTTTTCCTTCTTAAAAAAATCAAAGAAGGCTTTTATTCTCATTGAAACAACTCTGGTTAAGTACATACTCAAAAGAGGATTCTTTTGAAATAGCTCCTGGATGTCATCATTGTAAATTACAAAGAGTTCAACATCTTCCTTTGCCTTTTTGGTTGCAAGGTAAGGTTCATCAGTAAGGATAGAAATGGCGCCAAAGCAATCACCTTCGCTGAGCACTGCTATGGTAATCTCTTCCCCGCTACTATCAACTAAGGTTTCTACTACGGACCCCGCGTGAATGATAAACAGGCAATTACCCTTGTGTCCTCTTTCACATATTGTCTGACCTGTCCCATAATGTTGAATCTGGATCCTGGATACAATCTTCTTTAAAAGATTGTTAGACAATAAGGAAAAAGGTTCATAATTCCTAAGAAAGTCTTTTTTTTGTTTAAAAAAACTCTTCTCTTCTGTCATTTCAATTTTCTTCATAACAAAATTAATAGATTTTTGATAGGTAATATGGCATAAGTTGTTTTGTGTAAAGAGATTATGGGTGTATCTATTTTGTAGGTTCTATACTACATGATTAAATTATGAAAAAATATAATAATATTCATAAATATTCATAAATGACAGGTAAAACCACTTGACGAAAATAAGTTTTAATGTATAATCCCTGAACTATTTTGTATTACGGGCTAACAAAACATTTCAAGTTCAGGAAGAGATGGTTTTAGCCGCTTTTCTATGTAATAAGAGAAGAATTACAGCATTGTAGATTGTTTTTTATTTTTAATTTTGAAAGGAGAAGGGAATGCTTAGTAAACTGAAATTTGCATCTATATCGCTGATGGTTGTGGGATTACTTTTCTGTGTAAGTCAGGCAACATATGCCACAAATACTTGGAGACCTACTGACACAGGATCAATTCTTGTTCAGGTTATAGCACTTGGTTCACCAGTTGAACATGCTGAAGTAAGTGTTGGAGATAGTTCTGATACTACCGGTCATAACGGAAACAGATCGTTCACTGTAGACCCTGGACACTACATAGTATCAGCTACTGGCGAACATGGCGGTTCTGCTACCAAAGAAGTTCGAGTACATCCAGGTGAGTTCATACAGGTAACACTTGAATTAGGCGCTGCAGGTCTTCCCGCTGCCGAAGGTCATTGATTCACACTTACATTTAGTAAGAACTAACTACAGGCTTCAGGGTTTAATATTTAACCCTGAAGCCTTTTTTTATCTAACATCTCATTAAGTAGGTTCCTGCCAAAGATTTCTTACTCCTGTCAAACGCATTTGATAAGTCGTATGTTACTTCCATTCTCAAAAATAGCCATTTAAAGGATGACTCTCGGATATTTTCCGATTAGCTGGTGTGTTACATATCAGAGTTGATTTATATTTAAGCATTAGTATAATAAACTTCAATGAAGGATAAATCGGATGTAGAAGCAATACTAAATCAGGTACGTAACTTTGAAGATGTTACATTAAAGCCCATAATGGATATTGTGGCACTAAAAATATCTAAGGGTCCTTATGACAGGGGATCGGAAAATAATATTACTAAAGCTGAGGAAATAACGGCAGAATATATTTCAGAAAATTACAGTACCCTTGATGAATTTCACGAAAAGTTAACAATATTAGATGGCGGTATTAAAGGGATAGAAGCCGTTGCTGATACGATCTATAAACATTATAAAACCAGTGACCACCTCGATTTTGAAACAGTCAAACACAACATAAGCAGTAAGAAAGATATCACATTAAAGACAATTACTGATCTGGTCGCATATAAAATTTCAGAAAGTGCTCATGATCAAGGAGCTGAATTGAATTTCGTTTCTGCTGAGACTTTCGTAGCCGAATACGTTTCGAAAAACTATAGAAATAAGGAAGAAATGGAAAAAAAGATATCAAAATTGGATAAAGGCACGAAAGGGTTAAGTGCTTTCGCTGATATTGTATACAACCATTTTGCCAGTAAAAACAAATGAAGGCTATCTTTGTTCATCTGTCAGGAAGTAAGAGGGGTAAGACCGAATTCTTTACTGATTCAAAAATCAGTGTTGGAACGGATCCTTCATGCAATCTTAGTTTTGACCAATCTATAGATAAAAGTACCTCACCTTTTCATGCAGAAATAAATTTACAGGAATGTGATTATGTCCTGAAGGATTTGAACAGTGCTAAAGGCACGTTTGTGAATAACAGACAGATACAGGAGGTTGTTATTCATGATGGTGATCTTATTGAATATGGTGACAACGGGCCAAGGGCACGTTTCAGGGTGAAGACTGAGAAGGGAGATGTATGTAAGCCATTCAGGGAAATACTGGCAGATTCTATGGATATTGCCAGAGAGCCTCATAAAGGAAGAAAGCTGATCACGGCAACATCTTTTTTTAAAAGTTTATTAACTGAAGCATTTACACAATCTTCAGCGAAATTTAAGCTTGTTACTCTCTCTATCTTCTTGCTTTCCTTTATAGGTATTATTACCTTAGTCTATAACACATTCTCCGTTCTGACAGAAACAACAAAAAGAGTAGAACTTCTTGAATTTGAAAGCACTATCGGCGAAAAGATAATAAAAGATTTCGGCAGAGGTGTCTGTTTTATTCAGTGTTCTTTTTCGTTAGTTGATGAAGTTTCGGGTAAGCCGTTAACATCATGGAGGGATGGAAGTTTATTGACTAATAACCTTACAGGGACCGGATTTATTATTGGCAATGGTAAGATTCTTACAAATCGTCATGTTTCGGAACCCTGGTGGCAGCAAACAGAATATGCCATTCCTTTGGGACCAGGTTTAACTCCCAGGTTTGAGGTGTTCAGGGCTTTTTTCCCTGGTGTGGCAGACCCTGTCGCACTCAGAGTAGAAAAAGTTTCTGACATCGCCGATGTTGCTCTTTTAAGTTTTGATCCTGAGGGTATTGATATACCGGTACTTGAGCTGGATTTAAGTGGTAAGGATGCAATAGAGGGAGAACCTGTTGTTCTGTTAGGTTATCCGGCCGGTATGAATGCGCTTTACGCAAAAAGCGATCCGGAAATTGCACAGGAAATATCTAAATTATCATTTCTGGA
>JANLHY010000025.1 GCA_024653795.1 Candidatus Brocadiaceae bacterium
CTTTGTGTAAACATTTTATAATAAATATTTGTTATATCAAACAAATATTACATTTTTTAAGTCTTAATCTAAATCAGGAAATAACTATGGAAGTATTAAATTATAAAATTGATCACCTAACAGATGAAAGTGAAAATTATATGATTGAAGAAGATGTTGCTGAAAGGGAAGTCTTTGAAGAAAAGGTAAGATACAAGGATTACGATCCTGTTCGTATTTATCTAAAAGAGATGTCAACTTTGCCGCTATTATCCAGGGAAGAGGAACTCTATCTGGCAAAAAAGATAAAGATTATGAGCCGCTTGCTCCACAGGAGGGTTTTGACATTTGATTACGCTGTGGAAAATTACATGCGTATTCTGGAGGATGTGAATAGTGAATCCGATCTTGTTCAATTTATCGAGACGGCGGGAAAAAAAGGCCAAAGTAAAGATGAAACGATTGAGAAAATCCATAGCATGACAGAGGAGATTAGAGACATACTTGAAGATAATTTGAGGGACTATGAAAAGATTAAGGGAAACATCCCTGGCAATATAAAATCCAGAATTCTTAGAAAGATTTCGTCCAGGAAAAGGAAGGTAATCAGAGAACTTGAAGCTATGCATATTCGTGCGGAAACTATTTTGCCTGTTATGAAACAACTATTGGATGTTTTATCCGAAACAGTAAAATTTAAAAAACGGTTTAAAGGTTCACAGCATAAGAGAGAAATTTTCAAGAGACTATCGCATAATTTCAAAGTAAATGAAACTAAATCTTTGTTAATGGTACCCGTTGGAGAGATGAAGAAAACTATTCATGCTATCAATTCCATATACAATGAACATGAATCAGCCAGAAAACAGTTTTCCGAAGGGAATCTGAGATTGGTGGTAAGTATTGCAAAAAAGTACAGGAAACGTGGGATGACTTTTCACGATCTTATTCAAGAAGGGAATACCGGCCTGATGCGAGCTGTCGATAAATATGATTATCGTATGGGTTTTAAATTCAGCACGTATGCTACCTGGTGGATTAAGCAGGCGATTATCAGGGCAATAGATGACAAGGCAAGGACGGTGCGAATTCCTGTACACATGACGGACATAATTAACAAGACGGCTCATGTTTTAAAGAATGTTCAGGCTGGTCTCGATAGAAAGTCCCGTATAGAAGATATTGCAAAAGAGGCGAAAATTCCGGTCTCGGAGGTTTACCGTGTATATCGGATTGCATCTCAGCCTATATCATTAGAAAATCCGATTGGCGCGGACAGCGAGGCAATGTTTGAAGATTTTGTTCAGGATAAAAAAGCGGAATCTCCCGTTTATGCGGCTCATCAATCATTGCTCAAGGAACAGTTGGAAAAGGTTTTAAATACCTTGAGTCACCGGGAACGTGAGGTGTTGAAATTGCGTTTCGG
>JANLHY010000029.1 GCA_024653795.1 Candidatus Brocadiaceae bacterium
ATCAGAAGTCATGCGTCCACCGAGGATGAAGTTGAGTGCGCCGATTACCAGCGATTTCCCGACACCCGTTGCCCCGCTAAATACATTCAACCGTTCACAGAGCTGTATCGTGACCTTATCAATCAATACAAAATTGGTTATGTATAACTCCTGCAGCATGGTTAAATTGCCATTTTCTGCACTTCAAATAAAACAGACCAACACCACAAAGGCGCAAAGATCACAAAGAGAAAGAAGTTGGGAGATTGGGAAGATGAGAGGTTGAGATTTTCTTGGCTTCCCAGCTTCTCAACTTCTGCTTTCTTTGCGTCTCTGCGGTGAACTATTACTATTGTATTTTGGAACCTGGTTTTATATCTTTTTCCGTCGTTATGATTGTTAATTGATCCCCATCCTTTGCCGCCAGCAGCATCCCCTGACTCTCAACACCCCGTAAGATTGCTGGCGCCAGGTTGTTTATAATAACAATCTTTTTGCCTATCAGGTCTTCTGGTTTATAATGATTTCTAATCCCTGCAACAATCTGTCTATTTTCTAAACCGTCTCCCGCATCGATCTTCAATATGAGCAATTTGTCCGCATTGGGATGAGGTTCGGCGTGCTTTACCTCTGCTACCCGCAGGTCTACCTTCAAAAAATCCTCAATCGAGATCATAGAAAAAACCTTTCATAAATAAAAAAATAAATACTTATTTACTTATTTATTTTTTTATGAATATAACGGTTTTTAAAAGTTGTGTCAATGAATTAAAGATTTGTATTTGACTTCCATGAGACAGAGTCCTTTGGCAGGCGCTGTGGGACCAGCCAAATTCCTATTTCTAGCTTCTAGGATAACCTTCACATTCGCCACCGCTATTTTTCCCCTCCCCACTTCTATCAGTGTGCCTACAATACTTCTCACCATATTGTACAGAAATCCATCCGCCTCAACGGTAAAATAGATATACTTTCCTTCTTTCTTAATCTCCAGCCTTTTTACGGTACGTATCCGGCTCTTTTCCTGAAGCGCCTTCGTGGTAAAGGAGGTGAAATCGTGAGCGCCTATGAGGTATTGAGCAGCAGCGGTCATTTTATCCATGTCCAACTGAAAGCCGCACACATAACAAAAATCGCGGTTGAGAGAGGTTCTTATCCAGTCATTAAAGAGGGTATAGCGATAGACCTTAGACACGGCGCAATACTGGGCATGGAAGGATTCCGACACGTCCACAGCTTCTTTTGCCGTAATGTCGTGAGGGAGATAAAAATTTATCGCATAAACTATTTGTTCGGATGGAATAATTGAAGTGGTGTTAAAATTAGCCACCTGTCCGAGGGCGTGGACGCCCGCATCGGTACGACCGGCGCCATAAATCGTAACCTTTTCTTGAACGGCTTGCTCTATCGCCTTCGACAGTGTTTCCTGAATTGTTATGGCGTTCTTTTGCCATTGCCAACCCGCATAATTTGTACCGTCGTATTCTATCAGAAGCCGTATATTACGCATAAGCTGTTCAAGTACCACGAACCGGAAAAAAATGTGAAAAGGAGAAAGGGAGAAAAAAAGGAAACAGAGAAACAATAAATTTAAAAACATTTCTTTACAGAAAAGATTGAAGCAAAAAAACTGTGGACAATCAATGAAAAAGCTCTGAGAAATCAATTTGATCAAAGGTTGAAAGTCTATAGGTAATTTTGTTAT
>JANLHY010000044.1 GCA_024653795.1 Candidatus Brocadiaceae bacterium
AGAGAGATCGCCGTAGTACACAATTAAATCAGGTGGTATGCCATTGCATTCCGTGTAAATATCCTCGGGTTTAAAGACTTTTGTATGAATATTCCTGCCATTCTCATCCCGTAAATCTTCCAACTTTCTTATCAATTCATTCCGAAAATGCTCATAGTGCTGCGGTGCAATAATTCCCCTGGGTTCCCGACCTTTTACATTCATAAAAATCCGGCCGTAATATCCGCCTTCACCCCAGACCATCGTATTTTCCCAGTCGACAATGAGTTTATTGAATGGCGTTGTCTCTTCTGGATATTGTACCAGCTTCAGATAACCATTTTGAATAAGCCACTCATTAATGCAGATACCGCCGACCATCCTTTTAGCCCCGTGATCGGATACGACAAGAATCAAGGTATCATCAGATAATAGTTTCAATGTCTCACCAATTTCATCATCAAGGTATTTGTAATAATTCAGAATGGCATCCCGATATTGAGAACCAGAGATATACTTAGGATGTTCCTCGTCATAATATTTCCAGAACGCATGGTGAATCCTGTCGGTACCCATTTCTACAACCATAAAGAAATCCCATTCTTTGGAACGGATAAAATGTCGGGTTAGCCTGAATCGTTTCCCCGTCATATCATAGATGGTTTTTAAAATAGGATCTTTATTATCACTCCGGAACTCCTCAACATCCAGGATATAACCATTTGAAACAGACTCCACCTCGGTTTTCAACTCGTGTGGATACGTATAATCACACCTCGTATCGGGCGTCATAAAGCATGTTACCATACACCCATTGACAGGTTTGGGTGGATATGTCATGGGTACGCCAAGTACTACAACTTTCTTCCCCCTTTTTGACAGAATATCCCAGACTCTATCCAGATGGATGGTATTCGAATTCGCGAATGACAATCCCTCGTAATCGTAACTCGATCGGTTTCTAAACCCGTATAATCCCAACCTGCCGGGATTGGCGCTGGTCATCATCGATACCCACGCAGGGCAGGTAATAGCCGGGATGGTACTCTTCATCGCACCATAAATACTATTGGAAATAAGGCGTTTTATATTAGGTAGCTGGTCTAACCATCTATCAAATAAGAGTTCGGGCGGTATCGAGTCCAGACCCAATACGAATACCTTTTTCTTATTAATAACCATAATTATTCTACAAATGAGGGTTACAAATCCGAATTGAAGAGAATTATTTTCCTGGAAATATATGCTGTTTTGATATGTTCTAAAAAATCAGGCGGGATATATCTTTGACTATGCCTTAATATAAGAGCCCGCGATCGGAGTCGAACCGACAACCTCATCATTACGAATGACGTGCTCCGCCAATTGAGCTACGCGGGCAATAACTTAAACAGTGAGATTATACTAAAATTTTTGGTATTTACAATAATTAATTTACACAAGAATACCCCTCACCCAGACCCTCTCCCACAAGGGGCGAGGGAACTTTCCCTCCCTTGATGCTTATCGTTACCCACATCTTAGCCCATGAGGGCTATTGATAGTAGGCAGGTAAGTTATTGCCTGCAAGGAAGGTGGAGAGAAAATAGTCCCATAAGGACGGTTGGCATAAGCCTGTCTTTAACAGATGTCGTCCATAATCTTAATAGATTCAGCCGTCCCTCTGGGACTTGATTTCCTTTTCATTCTCCAACAGGCAATAAATTGCCTGCCTATTATCGTCATCCCCTAACGGGGCTAAAAGATGTGGGTAATGATAAGCCCTTGATGGGAGGGATTAAGGGAGGGTGACATATTTTTAAGTATCTGTTGTTACCACTCTGTGTATCTCTAATACCTGTTCAATCAAGTTCGGCAGGGCTTCTATTGTAAGCATTGTTGCAGCATCTGAAAGCGCCTGTTCAGGGTTTTCGTGTACTTCCAGGAACAGCCCATCGCATCCTGTAGCAACAGCGGCTCTGGCGAGCGGTATAACCATGTTTCGTTCTCCTCCAGAAACATTTCCCTGACCGCCTGGCAATTGAACACTGTGTGTAGCATCATAAATCACTGGATAGCCTAATTCACGCATTATGACTAACGACCGCATATCGCTGACCAGATTATTATAACCGAAGCACGTACCTCGTTCGGTTAATAGAATCTGTTCATTCCCCGTACTTCGCATTTTTTCGACAACCGACTTCATATCCCAGGGCGCCAAAAATTGCCCTTTTTTGATATTAATTGGTTTGCCCGTCTTTGCCGCAGCCAGAATTAAATCAGTTTGACGACAGAGAAAGGCAGGTATCTGGATAATATCAAGCGTTTCTGATACGATTGATATTTCTTCTACACAATGGACATCGGAAAGTATCGATAATTCCAACCGTTTTTTTATATCGGCTAAAATCTTTATCCCTTCCTTAACGCCTGGACCTCTATACGAGCTGACAGATGTCCGATTTGCCTTATCATACGATGCCTTAAAAATAAAGGGCAGCTTCTTTGACTGAAAAATGGTCTTTAATTTATCCGCCAGTTTCAAACAGCTTTCATGGCTCTCTATGACGCACGGGCCTGCAATGAAGACCAACGGCTGTCTCTGACCAATAGCCAGATTTCTTATGTTTATAATTTTAGCCTTTTGACTGAGCATAAATATACAAGCGTCTGCAAAAAATACGAAGACATGGCAAAATACGATAACGTAATATAAATAACAAATTGAGAAGTGTCAATATAATATAAATATACTAAAAATGGGTTGCTACCTCTTTGTTCTAAATGTAAAATAGTTCCCTATATATTCGCATGTATTCATTTATCATTAAGAAACGTGATGGTTAGGAATTGATTTTCTATCTTACGTTGAAAGATGAATACTATGAATCCCTGATTCCGAGCAAAAATGAAGGGAAGGCAAGTAAATAATTGCTTATTTTTACTGACGTTAAGGGGGTGTAATAGAATAACATTAGCATCTTGCCTAGTATTTTCATTGATATAGCTTGAAATATAGGTTAATTATGTAACACTTATATTATTACACCCCCTAAATATGAGGTGACATACATGAAGAACAAAATAGTTGTATTTGTATTTTTGTTGTGTGGAATATCTTCCACTGCATTTGGACAGTTTTATGATTACGATACCCCTGAGATTAGATTAAAATCTGGCTTACCGAGCGTATTTGTTGTAGAAAGTGTCCGGCAAATAACAGAGGGAGATCAGGAATCCGTATTAAATATCAGTGTGACAGTAAAGAAAGGAAAGATTGAGTCTGTCAGCAGAGACGGGGGATGTTGGGTCGTTACCGTAAGAACAAGCAGCAAAGAAGCTTCAACGTATTTAATAAAGGACAGTCAATTCAAGATTGTAGGAGAAGAATCGAAAAAAGTCATTGTTAATGCCATTCATTGGAAAGACGGAAACTAAAGACATATGAAGGTATATTTTATAGGCGCAGGTCCAGGAGACCCTGAGTTAATAACGATTAAGGGATTTAAGGCTATCCAACGCTCCGGGTATTGCATTTATGCTGGTTCTTTAGTAAATAAAGAATTACTCAACGCCCTTCCATCTCACGCAAAGATATATGATTCTTCTGATATGCGCCTGGAAGAAATGGTGGTTGTTTTTAAAGAAGCCTTTGGGCAAAATGCTGACGTTGCAAGGATACACTCAGGAGACCCCTCAATTTACGGCGCAATGCAAGAGCAGATGCATGCCCTGGACGAACTAGGAATTCCTTATGAGGTTATTCCCGGAGTCAGTTCCTTTGTTGGCGCCGCAGCGGTTTTAAGACAAGAACTAACTCTTCCCGGAACGACACAAACCATTGTGATTACTCGCATGGAAGGGAAAACCCCCATCCCTGAGGAGGAACACCTTGACAAACTGGCAACCACTACTCCCACGATGTGTATTTTCCTGAGTATCGACAAAATCGATGAGGTTGTGAAAATACTCATTCCCCATTATGGTAAAGACTGCCCCGTGGCCGTAGTATATAAGGCAACCTGGCCTGACCAGAAGATTGTATGCAGTAAACTCATTGATATTGCTGAAAAGGTTAAACAGGAATCGATTAAAAAGTCAGCGCTCATCATTGTCGGATGGGTATTTGAAAAGAAATTTCAAAGATCTGTATTGTATACTCAGAATTGGGAAAAAAGTCAGACATCCCCGGTATAGTCGGTTGTTTCTGATTATGAAAATACGCATTTGAATATTCAGGAACTCTTGCAGAACAATTTTGAGAAAAAAATATTTATTGAAAAATTCCAGAAAATACTTGATTCAGAAAGTCAATTAAGGTATTCTAAACCAAGAAAATAGTATGTTTGGTATATCGTTCTTATATCACGTAAACCATTTTTTTGAAAGGGGGATGTTGGATGAATAAGCAGGAATTAGTTGAAGTTGTAGCAAAAGAATGCGAGGTATCAAAGGCTTGCGGGGAAAAAGCGGTAAATGCCATTTTAGACGGTATAAAGAATGGCGTTAAAAAGACTAAGGAAGTCCGCTTGATTGGATTTGGCACTTTTTCAGTAAGAGCCAGAAAAGCACGGAAGGGGCGTAATCCGCAGACAGGGGCTGTGATTAACATCAAGGCCAGCAAAACGGTAAAATTTACACCTGGACAAGATTTCAAGAACGCTGTAAACAAATAAACAGTTCACGTTGAATATGCAACAAAAAAGCAGGCTTTAAAGCCTGCTTTTTTGTTTGTGTTTCGTTTCTTTCAGTAACATTCACCCATTACGTCTTTTCCGAGGATGTCTCCACAGGTTCCAGTGTTTGTTGTCTACGAGTAACTCTACGTTCGTTTTCAGTAAGAAGCTTCTTCCTCAACCGAAAGGTTTTTGGTGTAATCTCTACTAATTCGTCATCTTCAATATACTCAAGGGCTATTTCAAGTGAAAATTCTCTGGGTGGAGGAAGTTTGATTCCTTTATCCGCAGTAGCACAGCGAATATTGGTTGCCTTTTTTGCCCTGATGACATTTACCGAAATATCGTTCTGTTCACAGTGTTCACCAACTATCATCCCCTCGTACACACGATCTCCTGGTTTTACAAACATTATACCTCTGTCCAGTAATCCATCCAGGGCATAAGCGGTTATCTCGCCTAAGGTCATAGAAATCAATACCCCCTGTATACGATGGGCAATATCACCTTTGTAATGCTCATAGGCATAAAAATTATGATACATCACTGCCTCTCCACGTGTAGCACTTAAGAGGCGGTTTCTCAGTCCAATCAAACCCCGGGAAGGTACTTTATACTCAAAATGTGTAATATTTTTGTCGGTATCCATGCTGAGCATTTCTCCCTTCCGCGAACCTAACATGGAGATCACCTGACCTTCATATTCTTTGGGCACATCGATCACAACATACTCTATAGGTTCTGCTTTTTCGCCTTCCAATTCCTTAAAAATAACCTTGGGTTTCGAAACCTGTAGTTCGTATCCCTCCCTCCGCATATTTTCAATTAACACGGACAGGTGTAAAAGCCCACGCCCGGAAACACGAATGGCATCCGGCGTTTCTGTATCTTCTACCTTGAGGGCTACGTTTGCTCGCAGTTCTCTGTAAAGTCTTTCTCTCAAATTTCGGCTGGTAACGTATTTACCATCCTGACCACAGAAAGGAGAATTATTAACTGAAAATATCATCGAAAGCGTAGGCTCATCAATACTAATTTTTGTCATTGCTTGTGGATTATCGACAGAGGCAATTGTGTCGCTGATGTCAATGTTCTCTATCCCAGTTAATGCAATAATATCTCCAGCCTTGGCTGATTTTACCGGCTCTTTTCCTAACCCTGTAAAAGTAAATAATTCAGTTATCCTATGCGTCGTATGATTGCTGTTTTTGTCGATTCTCGTAACTTGCTGGCCTGCGTTGATACTTCCCATAAAAATTTTCCCTATTCCAATTCGGCCAACATAATCATTATAATCCAGCGAGGTTATCTGCATCTGCAAAGGCGCACCGGGATCACCACTAGGCTTAGGAACGTAATGCAAAATTGCATCGAGTAGCGGTATAATATCTTTATTGTCATCTTCTAAGGATAATTTTGCGTAACCTTCCCGACCACTGGCATAAATCACCGTAAAATCCAATTGCTCGTCGGTTGCATTGAGTTCAACAAAGAGATCAAATACCTCATCCAGCACATCCATACAACGGGCCTCAGGTCTGTCAATCTTATTGATTACCACAAGTGGTCTCAAATTATAACCCAATGCCTTACGGAGTACAAACCTCGTCTGAGGCATCGTCCCTTCGGCTGCATCCACCAGCAATAATACACCATCAGCCATCTTGAGAACGCGCTCCACTTCTCCTCCAAAATCAGCATGTCCTGGTGTGTCAATAATGTTAATCTTTACACCTTTATAGCTAATGGCAGTATTCTTAGCCAGGATAGTAATCCCTCGTTCGCGTTCCAAATCGTTGGAGTCCATAATCCTTTCTACATTTTGAATCTGCTGGTTAGACCGGAATGTGCCGCTCTGCTTGAGCATTTGATCTACAAGGGTAGTTTTGCCGTGGTCAACATGGGCAATAATTGCCACATTACGGACGTCATTTCTTACTATTTGTGTCATATTACTCCTTAAACTAAATATCTTTCTCTGTGATATTCTATGTTTTTCACGTGGTAAAATAAACTAAATAAAAAAGCCGCAACGAAAAATCGTAGCGGCTCTATAATTACAATAAATATATTCATTTTAGTTATTCATCAAGCCTTGCAACTACGCCAAGTACATTTAGTTGATAATCAATTTTACATTTTACAAACAAATCCTTTATTGTCAATAAAAATGATATTTATAAATATTTAAGTTTTCCTCCTTTACGTCCGACATTCTCATCTTAAACCATTTTAGCATCCAGGAAGTATCTTTTATCGTAACAGTTCAGCCCCTCCCTTTGAACTCAGTGGAGGAACCCACCCCTAGCCCCTCCCAAGAGGGGAATACAAAAAGTCCCCTCTTGGGAGGGGATTTAGGGGTGGGTGAACTGTTACCTTTTATCTTGCCTAGAATGCCATTAACGGTTAATATCAAGTGAATGAAAATCGTCGCAGGTGTCGATATAGGTTCAACTACCACCAAGGCTGTAATAATGCGTGGACACACAATCCTCGGATCAAAAATATCATCCACAGGCGCTAACTGCAAGAAGACAGTAAAACTATTGTTCGATGAGATGCTGGAAGACCTTGATCTGAAAGAGGACGAAATCCAGTACACGGTAACTACTGGATATGGCCGCCGGATGGTACCCGCCAACGAAATTGTCACAGAAATTACGGCAAATGCCAGGGCCGCCAAATGGCTCATGAACGGAAAGGTACATATCAGAACCCTTATTAATATTGGCGGTCAGGACTGCAAGGTAATCGCCCTGGATAACAATGGTATTATGGTAGATTTTGCCATGAACGACAAATGTGCTGCCGGGACAGGACGTTTCCTGGAGGTCATGAGCCGTGTCCTAGAGGTAGAACTGGATGAGCTAGGAATATTATCAGAGAAGGCAGAAGACATACCACAGATAAATAGCCTATGCACAGTCTTCGGTGAATCTGAAGTTATATCACTATTGTCCCAGGGAAGACGTGTTGAGGACATTATTGCAGGCATTCACAAATCCATTGCCAAGCGTGTAGTATCCATGGTCAAAAAAATCGGTGTTAAAGAAGCCATTTTCTTTGACGGAGGCCCTGCCTTTAATCAAGGATTGAAAAAGGCATTGGAACAAGAATTAGGTGTAGATTTACACGTTCCACCCGATCCACAAATTACCACAGCCCTGGGTGCGGCTATTATTGCCCATGAGCATTCCACCAAAAAACATAAAAATTAACAATTGTCAACACAGCAGAAGATTTGGATAATCACAAAGAATACAGAAAGCTAATCATTAATAGACGTATCTGAATACAAACCCCGACGCACCCCGTCAAAACAATGGCGCGAGTGTAGGTGTGCCTCCACGCCCCGTGCCAGTGAATGGACCAGATCCCGGGGAAAGGGCAGTCCCCAGGGAATCTCCGCCTTGAAAATGGGGATACTCGCCGCGATGCGCCCAAAGGAATCGAGCCGGCGCTGGAGATGTTTTCCCTGCTGCAATCCTTGAATCCTGGGGAAAGCCATCAGGTAAAGGAGCGCCATGGAGCGAGGAAGTCGTTGCAGCTTTAGCTCTTTACCATGACGTGAGGGGTAAGGGATGACAATCGTACCGAGAGGGACCATAGACTGGTTACCATCCATCTTAATGGCAATCCGGCCATCGGGGTGCGTTCCATGCGCCGTTGCAGAAAAGTTCTCAGCGAGGGCAGCCGCATTCTTGCGAAGCCGGATTTCCCCTGTGCCTGAAAAACAGCGCCAGCCCTTGCCCTTCGGCTGAAGGCGCAATAGGTCATCGGTGACAAACCGGGCGCCCCCTGCACAGAACAGTGCGGCGAGGGTGGACTTTCCCATGCCTGAGCCACCCGCAAATGCGAGCGCCGAGTCCCCAATCTCTATGGCGCTGGCGTGCAAGACACACTCGCCGGCTAAGGTGAGGATGCAAGCGATTACATTACCCACAAAAAACAGCGCTGCCATGTCAGGATGGACATCCGCAATGCGGTGGGCACGCACCGAGCGCAGGTCGTGGTCAATCCAAAACTCGCAGGTCTGGTGAAAGTAAAGGGCATAGCCGATCCCTGTATCCGTGAGGGTGTAGCCGCGCCCATCATCGAGGACTAACTTTGCCAGAATCTCTCCGGCTGGAGCATCGTCAGAAATCGCCTTGCACTCGCCCCAACAGACTTGCAAATCGTACGGCGGCAGATCGCTCTGAGCAATGGGCGCAGGCAACTCAATCTCGGAATGAACGCGCAGTCCGTAGAGGTTGTACACCCGAGAGTTGTCTTTCATCGGCGTTGAACCTCCAGATGCGGGAGCGCGGTGTATTGCAACACGCCCGTGCCGCCGATGACAATCTTGCCTTCGCACTCTACCCATGCGTGCGCCTTGAGTTGCCCGCCTTCGTCTTTGGCGACGCCGATGCGAACACGAGCCGGATGGCCCCTGCGTGCCAGCATAGACTGTGTGGCAAGCGCCTGCACCAGACAATTCATGGTTCCCGGCAGATAGCGACTGACCACGCGGATCGCCCATGCAATCCGTTCCGGAGGTAACGGATTACTATCGCTCAAACGGTCTCGCTCCACAGCCATTTTGTGTAAGTGTCTGAGGAGTACCCGAAGGGGGAGCACCCACATCCCGACCCTGACCACGACGAGGCGAAACAGGGCGCTGACCAGAAGACGGCGATCACTGCTGGTTAGATTCGAAAACTTAGCGAGTTGTTTCATTCTTGATCTCAATCAGCCCTTCGTCAGTCATTTCCTGCAAGACCGCCAGCAGGTCGCTCTCACAGCGTTTAGGTTCCACATCGTAGTCATTCAGAAGGGTATCCAGAATTTCCTTAACCGTTTTTGGCTCCTGAATAATCTCCCAGATGCGGACGCCCACATCTTCAAGCCCGAAATACTCCTGTGACTGAAGACCAAGTATAACCACCTCCCCACCCAGGTCGGTGGACACCTGGTCTGAACTCCTCACGATTGTGGAATCGAGTAAGACCGTGCTCATAGCGTTTGACCCTCCGTAATAGTTCAGCCATCTTAGACAGGATGAACAGGATTTACATGATAATTTTTTCATCCTGTGTATCTTTTACTTTAAATCCTTGACCTTTCGTTTAACCTCAACTTTGCTTTCCCCAAAATATAGTTTTGATTAACTGGATTTATATCATGTCTATCCTGTTATCTTGTCAAATCTTTTTCCTCCGGTGAACTATTACGACCCTCCTTTGTTGTGTTGCCGGCCTTACACCGATTGTAGATATAATTCCCTGCCTTCATCAGCCCATACCTTCCAGCCAACCGCATAGGCCGGAGCGCATAGTATAAAGGGAAGAGAAAGTCGGGGAGCGGCAGACTGCTCCAGTCCGCAGGTCCGGGAGTCGTTAGCACATGGACACAATACGAGATGCGATCCTGCACACGCTCCATCAGTTGCAAGTGGAAAAGCCACATTTCCCAAGACCCAGGAACGATAAGATCCCCATCGAAGAGACGCCATTTTATCTGTCCGGCGAGTCTCGCCGTCAGTGGGTCGTGCTGTGTCTTCTGCTTGATCTCATGCGGAATGGGTGTTCCGAGGATGTCATCTGCCAGAAAAAGGCCTAGAAATAACGCTCGCTGGCAGCCAGATGTCTTTGCCCGTTCCATGCACAGGCACCAGTCCATTGTCGTATGGCGACTCACCAGTCGAGCCACATCACACAGCCACTGCAGACATCTCCAGCCGTGCTTCGAGCCGTGCACGCAGAGAAACAGCAGCAAATCCTCCGGTGAGCGGGCTGTCACCGTCGCGCCGGCAAGGGATACCGTCTCACACCGCTCCCAGACGCCTTTTAGGTTCAGGCGAAAAGGTAAATTCACTGGCATGATGCCCCAGTGCAGTCCAGTAGTAATCTTAGTATCCCCTCTGGCAAGGGTGAAGACTTCCTGACACTGGTATTGCAGGTAAACCTTTTCCTGGCGCCTCGCCAACACATATAGAGGTTGGTATCCCAGGGAGAGCAAGAGCCTCTTAGCAGACCGGTAGTTTTCCTCTTGCACCAGAATGTCTATGTCAACGGATTGTCGCAGCGCCATGTCCCCGTAGAGAAAGGAAGCCAGTGCGGGACCTTTGAGGGGCATCGCCGGAATCCCCTGCGCCTCAAAGCGTTTGAGCAGCCTCAGCAACTCCCCGGTTAACAAAAGGCTGTGGCCAGAGGCAGAGCGAACATAAGCCTTAAGGCGGCTCAGCACAGGCCCTGGTGCCGCCTGCAGGCTCCGGTAGAGGAGCGGCAACACCTTATGCCACGAGGCAAGCTGGAAGAGGGATGTCCAATCCACCTCCTCCTCAATCACGCCGTCAAACGGGGGTTCCCCTTCCGCCGCCAGGAACGCCCGCAAACAACGGATGAGGAATTGCATAGTAGAATTCGGCACTGCATTGGTGGGAATCGGTTTCATATACTATTTAGCACCTCTTTGGAAAATTTTCCCCAAGCAACCGTAGATATAAGAAATCGGCGCCTCTTTTATCTGACAAGTCTTCCCTCTCGACCACCTTGCCGTCCTGCAACTCGTATATGGCGTCCGCCCCTTGAACGGCGGATAGCCGATGGCTTATGATTAAGATTGTGACCTGCCCACGAAGCCCATCTAAGGTCTTCAGGATACGCCTCTCGTTTTCAATGTCCAACGAACTCGTGGCTTCGTCAAGAATGAGCAAGGAAGGTTTGCGAATGAGAGCCCTGGCCAACGCCATGCGCTGCCTTTCGCCCCCAGATAACTGCATACCCCTGTCGCCCGCGACTGTGTCTATCCCTTTTGGCAGACGCGAAACGAATTCATCGGCCGCTGCCATTTTCAGCGCCAGCCAAATCTCTTCCTCTGTGGCGTCAGGATGGGCAAAGAGAAGGTTCGCCCTGACGGTGTCATGGAACAAAAAAGTCTCCTGATCCACATACCCAACCTGCTCTCTCCACGATTTCAAGTTCGTTGATCCCAACTCGGTTCCATCCACCAGCACTCGTCCCTTATCAGGCACGATCAACCCCATGAGCAGAGCCGCAACCGTGCTCTTACCCGCGCCCGATGGTCCGACAATTGCCACCGTTTCTCCAGCCCGAATGGTCAGGTCAAGGTCGCGGATCACCTCTGTCTCTCCATACCCGAAACTTACCTTCTCCAGGCGGATGCTATGTCGGAATGCAAGCCATTGCACCCTCTCAGCTAAAGCCTCGGCGGTGGAATCGCAGTGTTTTTGCGTTTCGATTACCGATGTGAAGGCGGGCACAGCATTCACAAAGCTATGATAACCCTGTAACATTTCGGAGAACCGTGGCATGAGCCTGGCAAAGACGAACAGCAGCAGGAGCACCTTGACCGTCGGTATAGCCAGCACTTCCACAGAGACCAACAGGATAACACTCAATACTATGACGGCACCCACATCAAACCAGTATTTTGAACCAACTTGGTTTCGGATCGCAGCGAGATACATCTGCTTCATCCGCACAGTGAGCCTCTCAAAGGAGTCAACATAGCGCTCTTGAGCGCCAAAACTCCTGGCAACTTTCATGCCGCCAAGATGCTCTGCAATAACCCTATGCATCCCACGAAATGTCTGCGAGATTCCCTCACCGGCTGCACGGGCTACCTCTACCCTGCCTTTAAGCAGTAACCACAAGCCACCAGAGCAGGCAATCACCACTCCTGTCATCGCGACGGAGAGCCTAAGGGCGAACCCCACATATACGAGTGTGACTATGGCGGTAGCAAAGAGCCTCAAGAGATAATGCGTTGCCGCACCAACCCGGTCCATCTCAACGGTCAGGACGTGGGTAAACTCTGAGGAGCGGCTTCTGGTGAAGGAAACCCAGTTGGTATTGGCGATAGAGCGGTAGAGCCGCTGCCGAAGAACCGAGACGAATCCATACTGGATGTCCGCGTTCACCACCGCTTGCAAACACTGCAACAGCCCATGTGCGCTGACAATGAGCACATAGACGCCAAGCACCGTAATCAGGCTTGGATGTATTCCTGCAAATTTGAAGGCTGACGAGACGAACCGCGCAACTCCACCCAACTCTCCCTGCGACACATCCAATCCCACCAGCCCAAGGAGCGGAACCAGCATCAACAACCCAACACCTTCCATCAGACTGAGAGACACCATCAGGGTCAACGCTACCGTCGCCTTCCATGACATCGCGCTGCCCAATGTGGAAATATATGGCCAGCATGCCTTGTCAAACCAAGTAATGCGCATTTTATCCTCTCCTCAGCCAGAAACGCAAACAGCGGATGAGGAATTGCCGGGTAGATAGTGATGCCCTCATCTCTACTTCATGGCTCATTGGCAATCCTCACCTCAACGTTTATCATACATCGTCTTCCTTTGAGAAAATCAATTTTTGGACTCATGAGACGAGTCGTACCTCACTTTGCCGCCCCATCACACCCCACTGGTACTGGATGACAAATAGGTCTCCGGGCTGCACGGATAACGGCTCCCCGAAGAGAAACACCGGACTCCGCCAGTGGTTGGACTCGTCCGCCAGGTCAGGATGGGTTGACAGCGTCGTGGTTGGTCCCACGGTGAGCTCAAAGTAGACGAGCCAACCGTTCAACTCCCCGGCAGCCGCCGCCGTCACGCTGCTCGTCTGGTCGATGGTGAGGTCCCGGAGCGTGTTAAACTCCACCTCCGCCAGCAACACCGGCTCACTGAGTCGCTTCCACTCCCGCGCCAGATGCGGTTTGAGAGAAAACTGCGCATGGACGGCATGCCGCGCCATCTCTGCCAGGGGGCTGAAATCGACATCGTACCAGGCTTGCCAGTGGTCCAGCGTCTCCGCCGTCACCGTCCGCTTCATCAACTCACCATGCGGCACGCTGACCGGCAAGCCAAAGACGTGAATCCGGCTGGGCACAAAGCGAGCAGAGGGCTTGAGCATCCGTTTTTTGGCATCCTGCGTCACTTGCAGGACGCGCTCGCCCCACGGATCGTTGCCGATAATTTCGCTCACCAGCACATCGGCGCGTTTAGGCAGGTCAACCTCCGTAGACCAGCCACCGAGGAGCGTAATTCGATCGGCCATACCGCTGCCTTCAAAAACCGCCCGCGCCACCTCAGAGATAGCGCTGGCTTCAATCGCGTAGACATGAGCCGCCCCCGCCCGGGCGGCGGCGACGGCTAAAATCCCCGTCCCCGTGCCGATATCCACCACCACGTCCCCGGGGCGGACAACCTCAGCGATGCCAGCCAGAAAGCTCGCCGTCCGTCTTCGATCGTTCAGCATGGCGACGTGAATCGGTACGCTGCCAAAACCCGCCGCATCGGGAGCAATGGCGGATTGGGCCTGTGCCGGGTCGCGCAGCACACCCGCCCGGCACAGGGTGACGATCGTGCTGGTCACATCCATCCAATGCTGCGCCCCGCGTGCCTGGAATATCTTGAGCGCCTCGCCAAGCGAGGTGGGGTGCGCAAATGCCTCCAGCACCGCCAGTCCCTGCGGCCCCAACAGAATGCTCTTCCCTCCCATCAAGATATGGACATGATTACTGGATTCGATCTGCACATGCAGGTTCGGGACGCGTTGCAGGATGGTGTTGTGGGTCAGCGTGGACTGCATCGTTCTCTCAATCCGATTCTTCAGGACGGTAAAATAATAACTTTTAGAAGTTGTGTCGGTTGGGTTGAGTAAAGCGAAACCCAACAAATCAAGTTGAGCCAGGCACGGTTTTAACCGTGCCAGCCAAAAAACCGCTTAAATATAATGAAAATTCCTATACAATTACATTTTTGTACCCATTCTTGCATTGTCTGCTGAAATGGCTCTTGATCAATCGCCACCGCATTGAGAAATCGTTATCATCTTCTGGTAATGTCCAAATACCATGGATATGATCAGGAAGTAAGACAAATGCGCGAATTCTCAATGTGTGTTGCTTGGCAACATGCCAAGCCAGAGCAAGTCAGAATTTGTAGCGCGGGTGGTTCATCCCCCGCCATTGGCCGACCACAAGGGATCGGCGCTACCATTGCTTCATGGCATAACATCCTCTTTCTCTTGTATGTTACTACGGTAAAGAAGCATGTCGCGCCTTTCGCTTGTGATCTGCGATATGGCATTATTTCCTTGTCATGCCATATTAATATTGTTGGGTTTCGCTTCCAGACTGGGTCACTCAACCCAACCTACACAACTACCGTTAATGGGTGAACTTCACGTGCTACCTGTTCGGATAAGGAATCTTCAGCAATATCCATATCATACCGGCTTTGCAAGTTCATCCAATAGCGCGGGCTTTGACCAAAATAGCGCCCTAAACGCAAGGCAAGCTCTGCCGTTACCGGACGTTTGCCATGTACCAGATGACTGATCCTCATGGCAGGCACACCTAAATCCTGTGCGAGCCGGTATTGTGATATTTTTAATTCATCAAGTAATTCTTTCAGATATACCCCGGGGTGCGCTGGCGCAATACGATACTTAGTCATACGTAACTCCTTAATGATAATCGACAATTTCGACCTCTTCTGCGTTACCGCTACGCCACTCAAAACAAACACGCCATCTATCGTTGATTCGAATACTATACTGTCCCTTACGTTCTCCCTTCAACGCCTCAAACCGGTTTGATGGTGGCAGGCGCAAATCTTTAATATGGATAGCTGCATCAATCGCGTTGAGCTTCGCAAATGCGCGCATTTGAATATCACGCGGAAACTTTCGTGAATATTCGCGATGAAATATTTTTCGTGTCTCACTGCAACGGAACGATTTTATCATTGAACGATAATAAACATAATGTTTATTATCGTCAAGGAAAAATTAAGGATTCAGATTGCAAACCTGACCCCCCCCCAAGCGATTCATTTGGCGCATTCGTCAAAGAAAATAGTGTCTGTCCTTAATTTAACGTATAGGAAATTCAAAGTTTTGTAGAGACGCATTGCATGCGTCTTGTGTAATGCAATTAATGGTGTACAGAAAAGAGACGCATTCAATGCGTCTCTACATTAACATTTAACATTAATAACAGAATAAAGTCAGCTTATCGGGGTAATGTTCGAGCCGTGATCGGTGACCTTATCGTCGGAGACGATGATGTCGCTGTCATGCTGGATGTAATACGGGAGTTGAGCCCCCGTCTTTTTCACCACCATCACAAAGCCGCGCTCATCGGCGGGCAGGCAAATGTATTTGTCAGCTCTGCATTCAACCAATACGCGACGATAACGTTGTTATCAGGCAATGTACTCTTTCTCATAACATCCTCCTTTACTTAAACTGACGTTTCAAAGTCGTCAGGGACGGGTATATTAGGTATACCCTGTGTTAGTTGTTCTAGACTCCCCAACTTCTTGAGCGTCGGCGTTTTGTAAGGACGTTTACCACGGACGCCCTCCGTTTGCTGGTCATCAATCGCCTTCACCTTTTGTGACTGCTGCTCGTCCATTTCTTTGCTCCTCCTTTCTTTTTTAGTAATAGTTCAGCCATGTAATCTTTTGACAGGATTAACAGGATGAACAAGATAATTATTGTAACTACTCAGGTTGTTTAGACTGTAGTCTATTAGGACTGCGCAAAGAACGAATCAATGACCCCAACACCTTTTCGGTCTCTACGATTTTTGAGTCACAGCCGATAAAACTGTTTTCATCAAAATATCCTAAACGCTTCGACAAGCCGAACTGATAGTGCAACTCCCTTAGAGATGCAAACGCTATTTCAAGAAAACGGAGAAACTCAATCTGACTTTCACGCGCACATCCTTCCACTATGTTCGATGGAACTGATACCGCAGCTCTTCTCATTTGCGAAGTCAATCCGTACATTTCGTCTTTGGGAAAATTCCTTGTTTCGCGATAGGTGAAAATAGCAACTTCATCGGCCAGTTCAAATGCTCTGAGCTTTGTGTGATCTCGCATGTTTCTTCCTCCCTATCTCCCTAAATACCTACAGACTATCCACCTGAGTAGTTACGTCTAATCTTTGTATACCTTCCCATCTTCCCTCTCTTGCCGCCGGGCGCGCAGGGAATCCACAAAGATCAGCAGCCGGGTCAGACAGCGAAACGGCCAATAGCCCACCTCCTTCGGCGGGTTTGAGAACCATTCGGGACTCAAAACCCCCTCAAGTTCCTGCGGCAGCGGTTCATCCGGCAACGGCTCCTGCAACGACTGCATTGACTTAACGCCGGCATTGTCCCTCCTGCCCTTATCTTTCCGATAAAGATTTCTGGATGGGACGTCGTTGTGCAGCGCGGCGCGCAACAGCTTCTTTGTGCCGGGACCATACAATTCCGTCGGATGACATTCAAACGCCAGTTCCAGCGCCTCCCGATTGAAGAACGGAAACGAGCGGCGGATGCCCAGGGCGCTGCACGCCTCCCAGTTCATGGGGATAAAGGCGTCTTGCGTGGCGCTGCGGATTGCCAGATGGCGCAGCGGGGCGGTATCCCCCCGCAACTCTTTTCTTTTTCGCTCCCACCAGGTGAGATACTCCTCCCGCACTGCCGGATGAAACAAATCCAGCGGCTTTTTTGTGGTGAGGTCAATCCCAAGGAGTTCCTGCGGAAAGGGCAGCGCCGGGCGTCCCCTGAACGATGCAAGGCGGTGTCGCGCCCAACGCGCCGCCGTGCGCAGATACGCGGACTGCGGCTTGAAATCCAGCATCAATCTCCACAAAGGTGTCTGTTCCACCCAATCCGGCACAGTAAAGGCCGACCCGCACACCACGTCGGCAAATTCCCCGCCAAAGAGCACCCGCACCGGCGCCTCACGCATGACTGCGGGCAGACTGCACAGCGCCGGATGGACGACGTGAAAGACGATAGGCGGCGCGGCTTGCCACAGATCGAACATGAGCCGCTCGTGGACATGAATTTCCCAGCGGCGCGCAAACCCGTACTGCTGCGCCAGCGGCTCGATGAAAGACATTTCGTGCTGGACGAGGTCTTGGCGTTCTTTGCGGGGAAGCAGGCTCCACGTCCACACCTTGCGCCCTACCACCCCTGCGGCAAGTGCGGCAAGGGACGAGGAGTCCACCCCACCGCTCAGGGTGAGCAGATTGCCGTCTTCGGGGTCTAAGTCCCGTCTCAGTTTCTCAATGAGGAGCGTCCGCAGACGTTCGGCGTGCTCGCGGGCAAGGGCAGGCGTGGGATAAGGAATCCGCTTTGGGCGGGGATTCCAATACCGCCCCACCAGCATTCGCCCTGTCTTTTCCCTACGGGCAAAATGTCCACGTCCCAGGATCGTAACACCGTCAAGAAATGTCCTCCCGTCCAGCATCATGGGCCAACTGGAGGCCCAGATCGCATTCACCAACGGGTCGAGGCACGGTGCGTCTGGAAGATACCGCACGAAGTCGCCCAGGCGGGTGGCGATTACGAAGCGATGCCCCGACTGCTTCAGATAGAACGGCACCAGCCCGCCGCAGGAGCGCACGACCGTCGCGTCGCCGTCCGCGCGAAAGCGGATGAACCCAAAATCGCCGGGCAGGGATGCAAGGCGGTCGGGGTTGAAATCGGCAAGCTCCACGATCTCGCGGAAACGCACGGCGGGGTCTTTGCCGGAACGCTCAACCAGCACATCGCGCCCCTCGGCAAAGGCGAGTTGATGCCGGTGTGCCATGTCCCCGTCAGACTCTCCGCCGGGAAGGGGCGCCGTAGCAGCAACCCATCCGGGCGCCGGACGCCATACGTGCGCGAATTCCGCGCTGCGCTGGAGATCCAGCATCATCTCGTCCAACATTGCCGGGTCGTCATCATGGACGGCAAATAGGTTCGCCAAGGGAGGCCGAATCATAGTGACACCTCAACAATTCTATCTATCATAGCGCAACAAAGCCGTAACCAAAAAGAGTTTAACCACGAAGGACACGAAGAAAAACTTACAAAACTTGTCCTCATGAAAATGGGGAAAAGAAGTATTTACAGAGTAATACTATAAAAACACACCGCCACAACACTGGCTATGGCGCAATAAAGAGTTGCATAAGGTTGGGTTGAACGGAAGTGAAACCCAACACCAACCGTTCATGGCATTCAATAATCCGTTGGGTTTCTACCAATCTACCAATATTATTAAATGTATCAGTTCACCCCCCCTCCCCTAACCCCCATAAGCGCTAACTTGATGTATAGGAATTTCAAACCTTTGTGATTCCCCTCTAGCCTCCCCCTTTATCCCCCTCTTTGAGGGGGACAGGGGGAGGGGTGTGTAAGTTTGCCGCAACACACACCCAGCCCCTCTTTCTAGAGGGGAGCTTAAAAGGCGCTGCCAAAGGCAGCATAATTTGTTTTTGCTATTTTTTTATCAGGCAGGGACACGGCACTCCGTGATACTACTTTTTATGAGGATTCCAACATCATTATTCAACAATCTAACGCGTCAATCTTTTTTAAAATTTTTTATCTCTTTTCATCCTGATTTACATAAACCGTATAGCTTATGTTAATATTCTGCATTACCTGAGTGGTGTAAAACGAAACGACTTGTCAGGCATCTTTATTTTTTTGTCGTTTTTCCCTGCCTTTTCAAACCCAAACAAAAAACGCCTTTCCCGGAACTCTGGCCGGGAAAGGCGTTTTATGTGTTACTAATACAGTAAAGCTAAAAGTAAAATTAGGTGTATTTTGGCTTGGCTTGCAAGAGATGTACCATTCGTTTATCCCTACAATTTATTTGGAATATTCAAAACCAAAACTTTTTACCGCAGAGGGTTTGGAGTTTCGTGGGTTTGTTAGGTTCCTTGTGTTTCTTGTGTTATAGGGTTTGTTGGGTTAACCCGAAAAACCCAACGAACGCAAAGAACTCAATAAACCTACATCCCAACGTTTCTGTTTTCCCGTGTTTCCTCTGCGTTCTCCGTGTTCCCGGCGGTAAAGTATTTTGCAGCTTTGTATCAAAAACGAAATAGCTTGTCAAGCCTTAATCTTATTTGTAAAGACAATAATTCAGGGTGATTATAATCAATTATTTTTTATAAACTTTGCTAATTATTTGTTAGAACTACACCCCAACTATCCTGTTATACATAGCGGCATAAATATATTCGCATAAAAAACTAAAAAATGTCTTAGTACATTTCAGTGGTGTCCGGTTAGGAATTTGCGCGTTTTATTCCACGGTTCTGAAGCTGTCATTCCCGCATGTTTTTAGCGGGAATCTAGGATGAACAAGCCTTTGGATACCCGACAAAAGCATTCGGGTATGACAAAAACCGGTACATGCAAATTCCTAACCGGACAATGCTGAGTAAATTTCAAAATAAAAACACATCAGCCCCCGCGTTTCTTTGAGAGTTTTTCTTCATATTTTACTACCGTATCCTCTTGTTCCATTGTTTCGATGGAACCAGGCCTTCTCCTCCGTACCTCTAGAATGGCTTTTATTGCACTAAAGCCCTTGTTTACAAGATAACAGGCCAGCATAGTACCTGTTCTACCAATCCCAGCATCGCAATGAACGACAATCTTCTTTTTAGAGGTTGTAAGATTGTTTACAAAGGTTACAAACTCCTCAATTTGTTCCTGGGATGGTGATGTAAGGTCAGCTATGGGAATATGTTTATATTCAAATCCGAATTCTTCTATCAAAGTCTTGTGAAGTGGCATTTCGGTTAAGGAAACTATCGCTTCGATCCCATTGTCTTTAAGAAATTCAAGATCTGCCACCACCGACACAGGTCTTGCCATACCAGCAATTTCATCTTGTATAAGCCAACTAAAGTTCCTAGGCATTCGCATCTTCTATAAAATTGTCAAGCATTTCTTGTATTATTTCTAAAGGTAGCCCAACCGCGTTTGAATAGCTGCCATCCACTCTTTCAATAAATTTTCTACCTTCGCCCTGAATGGCATAAGCACCTGCCTTATTCATTGGTTCACCTGTTAGAATATAACTATCAATCTCTTCATCTTTTATACTTCTCATTTTAATATGTGTTCGTTCAATTCGCAACATTTTCTTTCGTGACGGCATCTCCATCACGCATACACCAGAAATAACGTCATGTTCCGAATTGTTCAGTATTGACAGTATTCTTTTGGCATCACTTACATCTTTGGGTTTACCCAAAATACTTTTTTTGTGCACAATAATCGTATCTGCACTAACAATTATGGCGTCACACACTCTTCTGGCAACGTCGGCCGCCTTTAAGAAAGCGAGATTCTGGACTAACTCCATTGGCAAAACATTACCAGGAATACATTCTTCTATGTCATGAGGAACAATGTCAAAATGATAACCCAGTGATTTTAATAATACAATTCTTCTTGGCGAATTTGAAGCAAGTATTAAACGCTTCTTCGGCATAACTCTCTTTGTGGATAAAAAAACCCTTCTACTACATCAATTCTTAGTAGAAGGGTTTTATATTTTACTTCAACAAATGATTAAAACAAGCTTTTAACTTCCTGCTATGAAGTAGTGACTTCAGGTTTAATTTCCTCGACTTGCTGTGCCTCGACTGCACCTTCGACTAATTCAAAAATCACGCGTGATGCATTATCGTTAAGTCGCCTTCCCAACATGCGTAATTTTCTGTCCCTACCTTCCATCTTGTATTCAAGTTCTGGTATTTTCCCAACGCTGCTTCCCGATAGGACACCTAATCGAGTTCCTGACAACTTTAATATCCTTGTGTATCCTCCGTTTCGATTCATATACCTTTGTGCAATACCGCCAGTTTCACGCCATTGCCCTTCTCCAAACAGCTTTTTTACAACCTCGGCGTTTCTCAAGCTCGAAAGAACCTGACGATAACAATGTACGTATCCTGGCTTATCAGTATCTTTTTTCATCAGCCCTTTTTTAGCCGTGGTAATTATTTTTTCAGCAAAAGACTTTGTCTCTTTTGCCTTTTCTAGCGTTGTAATAATTCTCCCGTACGAAAGTAGACTATTTGCAATGTTCTGCCTCAGTGCTTTTCTATGTGAGGCAGTCCTGGATAAATGCCTTCCCCTCATTCTGTGTCTCATGGAATTATCCTTTCCCTTTTTCTATTTGTTTAATCGGTATAGGCATTCCGATCATTAAATTTAGTTGTGATAATTTTTTCTTTACTTCTTTTAAAGTAGTTTTACCAAAGTTTTTAATCGTGAGAAGTTGTTCCTCCGTTTTCGCAATAAGATCGCCTACCGTTGCAATTTTTGCAGTTTCAAGGCAGTTGGAAGCCCTTACAGATAAATCCAATTCCGCTATAGACATACTCAACTTTTTGTTAAGCTCTTCTTCTGATATCTCCGGAGCAGATTCAATCCCCATCCTCTTTTCAACCTGTTGCAATTCTCTACCAATCTCAAAATACTGTACAAATGGATTTAAATGTTTTCGCAAAATTTTTGCTGATTCAACAAGGGCCATCTCGGCGGATACTACGCCATTTGTCCATATTTCCATGATGAGTCTATCATAATTTGTGCGTCTACCAACGCGTGTTTCTTCGATTGCATAACGAACGTTTCTTACAGGAGAAAATATAGAATCCACTGCTATCAATCCAATCTCCTGTTCCTCATGTTCGTTTTCTTCGGCAGTCACATACCCACGACCCTTTCGTACCTCCATCTCTACTTTAAAATTAACGTCCTCAGAGAGTGTTGCAATATGTAAATCCTCATTCAGAATTTCTACGTTATCATCCGTTATAATATCTTTTGCTTTTACTTCACCCTTTTTGTTCGCTTCAATTTTTATCACTTTAGGCTGGTCGGTGTGTAGTTCAACAACAAGGTTTTTGATATTTAATATGATATCTGTTACATCTTCGACTATACCAGGTATATGGGTAAATTCGTGACTTATCCGATCAATCTTAACAGATACAACGGCGCTTCCCTCTAACGAAGAAAGTAGAATCCTACGTAAACTATTCCCCACAGAATGACCAAATCCACGCTCAAAAGGAGCGGCTATAAACTTTCCATATGTATCGGTCAAAGTCTCATGTTCCACATCCACACGGACGGGCAGTTCAAGACCCCTCCACCTTATTCGCATATTTTTCCCCCTAATCCGGTAATAAGGGATTTCAAAATAAAATAAATTTTTATATTGCAATCAATAATATATTTAAGAAAAATAATACTTTGCGAGGCTATACCAAATATATCAGTTGACTTTACAGTTGCGGAATGAATTGAACCAACCAAATTTCTTTATTTAGAACACAGTTCTACAATTAGATGTTCTTGAACAGGAACTGAAATATCTTCCCTTGTAGGTAGTTGCGTTACTACCACCTCCGGTACATCCGCTCTAAATTCTACCCATGCAGGAATGCTGCGGCCTTTTAATAATTCTATATTCGCTTTTACCCTATTTAGGTTTGTTTCAGTACCTTTTGGTTTTATAACGTCTCCAACTTTTACAAGGTAAGAAGCAATATCTACCTTTTTATTGTTAACCGTTATGTGGCCATGAAGAATTAACTGTCTGGCGCTTTTTCTCGATGCAGCGAAAGAGACCAAACATAAAACATTATCCAGCCTTCTCTCTAACATAGCTAAAAGACTCTCTCCCGTATTTCCCTTTTGCCGTTCTGCCTTTCTAAAATAATTTCGGAATTGCCTTTCTAGAATTCCATAAAAACGTTTCATTTTTTGCTTTTCCCGAAATTGGATTCCATATTTTGATAACTTGCCCCTACCCCAGGTAAACTGGCCAGGAGGATACTTCCGCTTTGTAATTGCGCACTTAACCGTGTCACATCTAATTCCCTTAAGAAATAGTTTTGCGCCCTCTCTTCTACATAATCTACATTGGGGACCAACGTATCTAGCCATTTTTTTCCTTTCTCAAACCTCTTTTTAAAACCTATTATACCCTGCGTTTTTTCCTTGGACGACAACCGTTATGGGGAAGTGGTGTTACATCCTCAATCGCCTTTATGCTCAGACCTGCGGCCTGAAGCGCCGTGATGGCTGATTCTCGACCTGGACCAGGGCCTTTGACTCTAATTTCAATTTCTTGCACCCCATACTTTTGTGCTTTATCAGCTGCACTCGCCGCCGCCTTTTGAGCAGCAAACGGAGTACTCTTGCGTGACCCTTTAAAACCTACTGTACCAGCACTTGCCCAACATATTGTCTCGCCATTAATGTCAGAAATTGTCACATATGTATTATTAAATGTAGCCTTGATATTCGCAATCGCTCGTGTAACATTACGCCTTATTTTTTTCTTACCTACACTTGACATGATTATTTTTTTTCCTCAAACTAAACAATTCCTTTATCAGTTAACAGGACTAAGTAAATTATTTTGACCCAACTCACATTCTTTAAAATAATTATTTAACACAAACTCTGTATTGAACATTTCGTTCAGTCTTTTATATTTATCCATATTATATCTTTTGTTTCCCTTTTTTCTCCGTGCTATTATCATTAAATTTTTTGGGGTAAATTTAGGGGACGTTACCTCAGTCAGTTTTACATGATAACCAGCACCTGTAAGAAATTGCGCCCTTAACGCTTCCGTTAAAATATCGGCAAATCTACATCTTAAAAGCCCAAAATCAGTCAAATCGACAAGTGGATGCCCTACTTTTAAGCGACTCCTGATTTGGTTTTCACAACAGGGAACTACAACTATATATTTTGCCCCTAATTTAATACCCTTCGCAATTGCCTCATCCGTTGCACTATCACACGCATGTAATGCAATTAGAATGTCTACTGGCTTTTCAGGCTGAACGTCTATTATTCTGCCGCTAATAAAATGCATATTTCGAAAGCCGAGCCTGTTTCTAATCCGGTCACATTTTTCTATCAATATCCTATTAGTATCGATACCGTAAAAATAGGTATTTACAGCAAACTGCTTTTCCAGGATAATATTCAGCGCAAATGATAAATACGATTTGCCACACGAACAATCTAGAAATACAATTTCTTTGTCCTGTGGATACGTTTCAATAATTCGTACAACCTGCTCACAAAACCCTATTACTTCGTTATACTTTTTTATCTCTCGCTCATCGCCTGTTTGCTCAATATCTAATTCAATTATTTTTAACAATTCCTTACTGGTTCTTAATAGTTCTCCGATTGTTTCTTTGATTTCCATAAATAATTCTTACGTTTGAACCTATTTCAGCCCAGAGGACAATATGAGCGTCATACTAGCCCAATTCTTTTACGCTCTTCTTACCGGCGACTGTCTTCTTGCGACCTTTTCTTGTGCGTGCATTTGTTTTTGTTCTCTGTCCCCTTACTGGTAAACCTACCTTATGTCGTATTCCACGATAACAATTGATACTTTTCATACGTACAATATTCTGCATTTCCTGCCTACGCAACTGCCCCTCAGTAGAAAAATTCTTTTCTATATAAGCACCTAACGTACTCAACTGATCTTCATGAAGATCCTTCGCACGTAAGTTCTCATCGATATTAACAGCTTTCAGTATTTTCTGGGACAAAGCCTTGCCGATCCCATATACGTATGTGAGCGCAATAACAATCCTTTTATCTGCAGGAATGTCTATTCCAGCAATTCTCGGCATTAATCAGTTCCTTTCTAATTTATTTTCTAAATCAACCTGAATTACCCTTGCCTCTGTTTATGGCGCGGATTAGAACAGATTACACGAACTACGTTTTTCCTTCTAACTATTTTGCAGTTTTCACAAATCCGTTTCACAGAAGATCGAACCTTCATCGTTTATCATCCTTAAAACTTATTAGTCGATTTTTGAATCGACACTAAACTTGTCTATAAATAATTCTGCCTTTGTCGAGGTCATAAGGTGACATTTCAATCGTTACCTTGTCACCAGGCAATATTTTAATAAAATGCATCCGCATCTTCCCGGAAACATGTGCGAGTACTTTGTGACCATTCTGCAATTCTACCCAAAACATCGCATTGGGAAGCGCTTCTTTCACAGTTGCTTCTACTCTTATGGGTTCTTCTTTGGACATATTTAAACGGGTATGACTGTTTCAAAAAATATTTTCATTGTGTTAGAATGTCAGCGCCATTCTCGGTAATCACAATCGTATGTTCAAAATGCGCGGATAATTTTCTGTCTTTCGTTACCACTGTCCATTTATTGTTTAAGACCTCAGTATCATACTTACCCATACATATCATGGGTTCAATGGCAATAGTTACTCCAGACATTAAAATTTCATCTGCTTCTAACAATGATTTGCTCACAAAATTGGGCACTTGTGGATCTTCATGCATACACCTCCCAATCCCATGACCAGTATAATTTCTTATAACAGAATAACCATTTTTTTCAACATATTCTTGTATCGTCCTTGATATCAAAGATAGCTTTTTATTTGATTTTATAACGTTAATTGCCATATAAAGTGACTTTTCGCACACATCAATAAGTCTTTTAGCCTCTTGTGTAACTTCTCCTATAGGTATCGTCAATGCAGCATCAGCAACGTATTTACGATAACCAACTCCAACATCAATGCTGAGTATATCTCCTTCCCTCAATTTTCTCGATCCAGGAATCCCATGCACGACTTCTTCGTTTACCGATGCACATATACTTTTTGGGAATCCTCTGTATCCTTTAAAAATTGGGATCCCACCTTGACTTATTATATACTTTTCAAGTTCATTATTCAGATAATCAGTCGTTACATCTTTTCCTGCAATCTCTTTGGCTAATCTCAGTGCGTTCGCTACGACCTTTCCCGCAGCCCTCATTATTTCAATCTCGCGGAGGGATTTACAAACTATCAATTCAGTTTACCCCGCGTCCGATCAAGGACTTTTCTTGCATTGTACTGTTAATAGTGTCTGATATTTTTCTGGTAATCATTTCTATCCGTGCATCATCACTTGTAATTTCTCTCAAAATACCACTCTTTTTATAATAATCAATCAAGCCCTCGGTCTGTTCATGATAAACCCTTAATCTTTCCAATACCGTTTCAGGTTTATCATCTGCACGCTGATTTAATTTCCCGCCACATTTATCGCAAATTCCATCTTTTGAAGATGGTACATATATTTTGTGATAGTTTGCACCGCAAGAGCCACAAATCAACCTGCCAGACAATCTTTGAACCACATTCTCTTTGGATACTGAAAAATAAAAGACTATGTCCAATCTGTTATCGAGATTTCTTAGCATCTCGTCTAGTACTTTTGCCTGGGAAAGCGTCCTCGGAAAACCATCTAAAACAAAACCTGCCTTGCAATCATTTTTTAATATGCG
>JANLHY010000058.1 GCA_024653795.1 Candidatus Brocadiaceae bacterium
TGCGGACTGACGAACGCGAAAGATGCGGTCTCTCGCCACGATATAATACCAATCGCCTGCCCTGGTTACCCGAAACATCTGTCCGCACAAGAGGGTGTGTTCAAGATTGAAATCTTTTACGAGAATTTTCTGCATCTTAATGTAAGAATATAACAGTTTAGTCTCTCGTATGTCAAGCAAGTGCATGAAAATATCTTACCCTCCCCTGGCGAGGCAAAGCCGCAGACCAATAAACGAGTTTGGAACCACAGATTTCACAGATTGCACAGATAAAAAATACCAATTCATATAATCTGTGAAATCTGTGGTTTCTGTTGTTATATTTATAGTCAGATAGATACTGGACGCATAATTATTTATTATGCCATAATCTACGTATATTAGAACACATACAATAATTGCTGGTGATATTTGTATAAAAATTCATTATGTATTTTCAAAAACTTCCGATTATAATGGTGTCCTTTTCTCCAAATAGATGTCATACATTTTGATAAACCACAATCGATTTTAGTAACGGTTCAGCCCACCGCAAAGGCGCAAAGGACACAAAGAAAAACCTTAAAAAATGTGAAAAAACATCACAGAAGGATTATCTTCTATAACAAAATCATAAAGTTTTCAGAAATTTTCAGCATTTACTTTCTAAAAAATACTACCTTTGCGCTCTTTGCGCCTTTGCGGTGAAGTATTACGGAGAGGCATTAACCAATCCCCAAATCTCTTTGTGATAAGATTGGATTTTTTATTGGCCACCATATATCTAGTTTCGGATCATTCCATAGCAGGGTAAATTGGTTGGCGCGGTTATAATAGGTGCTTTGTTTATAGCAAAATATCGCTTGTTCACTTAAAATCAGATGACCGATGCCAAAATTTGGAGGCACTAAGACTTGAATACAATTTTTTTCTGATAAGGTAAAGGATTCCCATTGGCGATATTGGGGAGAATTTTTATCCCAATTAACCACGACTAAATAAAATTTGCCATATAAACAGGAAATCAATTTCCATGTCTCACTGTCACCGTGTATCCCACGCAAGACATGCTTTGATGAAATAGAAATGTCATCCTGGACAAATTTCACTTTTATGCCGGCATTTGTGTAAAGTTGTTCATTGTACAATTCAACATACGTCCCCCTGAAATCTTCGAAAATAGTAGGGGGCTTAATCGTCAAAACCCCCGTAAGTTTGGATTGCTTAACTTCCATATTTGTTCTCCAATGTTTTATCCTCCATGTCCTTAACAGCCACAATAGTAGCTGCAAGTGTTTTCAATCTGTTTATCAATTCTTGGGTTCCTTCCCTAGATGCTATTAAAAAACAGGTGTTTACAATATCTTCCAATGAAGCTAATGCAGTGTTTGACATACCTTGCAGAAAATGATAGACACCTTCAGTTTCTGTTGTCGTTAATAAGTTGTTTAAGATATTTGCAACTTCGCGTAATTGATATTTTGCCAGAATTCCCTTATTAAGAACATCACGTATATGTTGGTTTTCTAACAGTTTATGCAACTGTATTTTACACAGTAGTCCATAAAGTCCATCATGCATTGGTTCTTTTTGAATTGATTCAATGGCCTCTGCATAGCGCCCTAAGTCACACAAAGCTACTGCCCTCGCATGATGTAGCTTTGGAATATTTAACGATGCTTTAATTATTATATCTGAAAATTCAAGCAACTCGTTTGATAGCCCTTTACCGTTTAAATAATTACAAGCATCTATGACAACTTTACCCAAAAAATTTATATCGGGTTCATAGCTGAGGGCACGTTTAAACATCGTTTTAGCATCTTCAAACGCACCCGCATAGGACAAAAAAGAAGGTATCATCATTAAATGAAAACCAGCATAGGCACGGTAGCGAAGTGGCATAATTGAAGAGGTGTTTTTTTCTGTATTACATAAGGAATCAAATGATCTCATAAGTTCAGATACCATGCTATGCAATACTGCAGGTGTTGAAGATAACTGCTCTTTATGAACAGCAAATTTTGCGACAAAACCCGGTATATACAAGATGGGATATTTAATTCCAACTATGGCATAGTAATCATACATAACACTGCCTTCAAGTTTTGTTTTTGATTTAAAGTAGCAACTTGTACATTCAAAAAAACCAGACTCTTTCAACTTTGAAGTTCTAAAGAAGCTTGAACAATAATGAGGAACTATTTCAAAACAAAGGAATTTAACCACATCCCACCCAGGTGATGGATTTGGTATTCCATCTGGAATATTCCCATCAATGTCCGTAGCATATACATCACCATAAATTGCAGCTACTTTTGGATGTTTCTCCAGGTTGCTTACACCCCACGAGACTGTATGCGGAAAGTATTCTTCATCAGCCCAGCACAGTCCTATAATGTCTCCCGTACATCTGCGAAGGCCTTTAAGATATGCGTCAGAAGCCCCTCCGAAATCTGGCTCAGATACTAGCTTGATTCGTTCATCCTTATACTCCTTGATTATATCAAGCGTTCGATCTGTAGATGCGCCATCCTGAATAATATATTCAATATTGGTATAATCCTGAGACAGCACACTTTCAATACACCGTCTTATGGTGCGTTCAGCATTTCTACATATAGTTACTACCGACACCTTCGGATTAGAATTATATACCATTAAACTATCCACCACCGTAGAAACAATTATTTAGTTAAAATAATTTTCAAGCAACTTTCTCTTCAGTCTTGTTTTTGTCATTTTTTGAATATGTTCTTTGACCTGCATCCCGAACTTCTTTTCAACCATGGCTAAATAGCTGGGATTTTCGAAATACTTATGAAAGGCATCATCTCTGAATTGCAATACTTCCTTTGCCGTGATATGTTTTGTGGGAAGCGGCAACATTTCGTACGAATGTTGAGAAAACCCATGCCACTCTTTTGGTAGTTTCCATCCTTCTTTAATTGCAATGCCATAAAGTTCTGACCCAGGATATGCCATAGCACAGTAAAAATTTGCCCATTCTGAATTTAATTCCATTGCCATATCCAACGTTTTCCGCATAGTGTCATGGGTATCGTCAGGCAATCCAAAAATATAATTCGCATTTACTCTAATACCAACAGATTGTATTCGCCGGACAACTTCCAGGATATCTTTTCTTTTCATTTGCTTATTAGCACCATCCCTAATAACTGTGCTTGCGGATTCTATGCCTAATCCGAGCCAATTAATTCCAGCCTTTTTCATTTTTTGCATATTTTCAAATTTAATTGTGTCTACTCTCGCATAGGCCCACATGTTCAAGTGATAACCTTTTTGAATTATCAAATCTACTATTTTCATATAATGTTTTTCGTTCAAAACAAATAATTCATCAACGATTTTAATATTCTTTATTCCGTATTTGTTTACTAACAAACCTATCTCTTCAACTACTAACTCAGGGCTTCTATATCTTATACCAGGTTTTCCAAAAGGTGTATTGATGCAACAAAACATGCAACTATACGGACATCCAAGGCTTGTGTATATTGCCCCATAGGGAACTCTATCATTTATATCATCAAAACAATGCCAGTTGTGAGCCCTGTATATTTCCATTGGTAAAAGATCCCACGCAGCAATAGGCAGCATTTTATCCAAATCTGTTATGAGAGGCGCTCTTGCACTGTTTTTAATATTTCCATTGTCAAAAAACCACAAACCTGGAATTATAGAATAATCTTTATTACTTGAATTTAATGCGCCGAGAAGGCTTTCTAATGTGAATAGACCCTCACCCTCTATAACAAAATCAACGTTTTCCTCTTCAAGCGTTCTTTGTGGTAATGCAGATGGGTGTAGACCTCCTATTGCAACCTTGGTAAGTGTTTTTGCTTTAATCGCAGTACAAATCTTCCCTGCAATTGTCATATTTTGTGTTGATGCTGAAGGCTGTGATCCATACACGATGACCGCAACTAACAAAGGGTCTATTTCACAGACCTTCAAAGACGCTTCCTCAGGTGAAATATTTTCAGCGTTTGCATCAATAATTCGTATATTAAAACCGTTATTCCTCAAATATGCGGCGATAACAGTTATCCAAAAAGGAGGTTCAATAGCAGTAAGTTCTTTCCCTAAATCTTGGTAGACTTGCTTTCTATCGCCAGGATTTATTAACACTAAATCTACTTTCCCATTCAATTTCTGAATACTCCTTTTAAATTTATATCAATACCACCAAAGATAGTACGTTCCTCATTAGCACATACTTCTTCCCAAGTATTACCATCAGATGAGAATTAGTGCTTTTTATAATAAATGTTCAGGTTGTTTTTGCTAAACCCTTAGCTGTTTGTTTTGATAATTTTCTTTTGAAAAATCAACTATTACACCAGATATATCACCTGTATAAACAATCCCAACTAGGTTAAATGTCCAGTATAAGGGATCAACTTTAGGTATAACTTCCTCAGCATGACCTAATTTTGTATAATTATTAGGTATGGAGTCCGCTAGGTTTACACTTATTGGTTCATAGTCGGAGGTTTCAATGTATTCATTTCTCAAATCAGCCCATAAAATTATGTATTCGTTACAAAGAGTTTCAATACTATTATGCAATGTACTTTTAATTATAGTTTTTGAAGGACTTGTCAGCGTTATGTAGCCGTCATAATACGAAGATTTTGCTAATAAGCCGAGCAACTTTCCTTTAAGTAGGAAAGAAATTCTTAATCCTGGTTTTATAATTAAATATTTCTCACTAAGCAACGAATTTTTGAAGTAACCAACAGGCTCATGCTTGCCCTGTTTCAGATCTGAATAAAAATCTTCAAGAAAACGAATTCTATTATAATTAGCTGCGAAGATGGGTTCTGGTAAGTCATCTAGTGGCTGATATGAAATATCGTCAAGACTTGTCAATATTGATTGAGAAATAACATCAGTACCTTCAGGACGTTTGAAATGAAAAAAATCTTTATAATACAGATTTTTTAAAAATATCTTGCCGAATTCTTTTGTAATTAATTCCGGCAAATTAATAATTGGCAATCTATAGTGATCTGCAACTTCTTCATACAATTTTGTAACTAAACATCTCGAATTTAAAATATCATCTATGTCCCGATCTTTACCAGTACCAAGAATCAAAAATATAATGATACAATTTGGATTTTCCTTCAAAGACATTCTCACAAAACCTTCAAGAGACTTCCCGATTTCATCTAAAGAAGTAAATTGTACTCCATCATAATCATTGTAGGCTTTGTCATTAACCCAATATTCATGAAATATTATATCGCTATGCCTTGATAAATTATGGCGGTGAAGACTGAGTGTTGCCATAAGACCAGGTGCTGAACCTAATCCAAAATTATTAAAACTGTGATTATCCCTACACAAACAATTAAGTTTCTCCATTAAACTCTTAGTATATCCGTGGGGGCTGACAGTATTAGAACCACCAACAAATGATATCCGTTTTGAAGCCTTTACAAGTTCAGATATTTTTAAATTTTTATTCATTAATACTTATGCGTCTACTCACTATATTATGTAATCAAAATTACCACCGCTATGAAGCGTAACGAAATCGTTGCCAGACGATCGTCCTGTTGTGCATAATTTACTTCATTGTCCACCAATCAGGCAACTCAACCTGAAGTATCAAATTATTCTGGACTACGAAGTGTGTAACCGCTTGGACGACACCATCATGTTCTCGGCAGAAGCCATTATAAAAATCATGCCCGCCTAGAACACCCCCCCCTCGAATCTTTGGATAAAAAGAAATAATATCCTCACGCACAAACGACTCCTCATGATTTCCATCAATGTAAACGAAATCAAGTTCATCTGGGATTTCATCTAAAGCGTCTGATGACTTCTTGAAAATCCAAGATACTTTGTTGGCATATTGAGATAATCGCTCTAAGGCTTCTTTCTTAGCAAGTGGTAATGGATCTTGGTCAACACCATAGTGAGTCTTGCCCTCTTTATACTCAGTGTATAGTTCATAGGGGTCAACCAAATATAGCTGTTTAATATCAAGATGCTTGAGGAGACTCTCGGTGTGTAATCCTTTATAAACCCCAATCTCTACTCCAATTAGATTATTTCCTGAAACAGCCAGCCGTTCAAAAGGCCGTGGGAAAACGCGATGTTTCAAATCGCTAAGTATGTTGATTATTTTCTTCTCATCCATTTTATTCCTCTGTATAAGTTAAAGAGATGAATTAAATATCAAAAGCAGTTTCCAATTCATTAATCTGTAAAGATAAATAAATATTTTAATAATCCTAGCGTTTAGTTTTCCAAACCACATAAGAATAAGCATCAAAATACGTATCGCCAAATGGCTGATGGTGTATTGCCAGTATTTGAACCTTTCCTGTGGCCTCCAACTCCTGTAAACGGGTAAGATAACCATCCAGATAGTTTCTCCTTTTTTGGTATTTAATGGCAAGGTAATCCGGCAGGCAATCTTGACTGTATAACTCACTAATACATTCCACATTAATACATATTTCTGTAGATTCTTTCAGCAAGAACTGTAGAAAGGCTTCATGATTCCTTCCTATTTGCTCAAGTGCTCCAAAAGTATAAATTGCGCTTTTTTCTTTCAAATGCAGATTTTCATCAGGGGCAAAGAAATTAAAAAGACGTCCTTCTATCTGCCAGCCAAAATGTTTTGACAGAAGACGGATAATTTCCTGAGAAGGTTTTGCCCAGTCAAGCCCATAGAGTTTTTTGTCAGGGTAGATGCTTGCCAAAAAGGCTAGATGAATAGCAGGGCCACAACCGAATTCATAGACGGAACTGACATCTTTTAAATATTTTTTGAATATCCAGTTGCGAAAAACTTTGGTATAATTAAGTATAAAATCAGGATCAACGGGCATCACATATTCACGATTGAGTCTAACTGGGACATTTTTCTTGAAATACTTTGGGACAAGTTTGGAGATATCGTATCCAGAATCAACAAAATCATGAAGATTTTCCCCCCAACCTCTTTCCCATTCCGGCTTTCTTTCCTCCCCAGAGACGCTTAAATCAGTCGAATCAATTCTTTTTAGTATCGTGAGCATTAACTTATCTCGCGCAATACCAGAGAGTATTTCATAACGAAAATCCATAGTATCTATGAGTTCCTTGCAATTTTCGGCAATATCATCAACAGTTGTACCGAATAGTCGCGCGAAATCCTCTATTGTCACTGTTGGCAAATTTTCTTGCTTATACATGACATTCCTCCAATGACTTCATTCTTTTATTTTCTGAAAGCAAAGTATCGAATTTATTCCTAAATTCTCTTAATTCTTCAAGTTCAAGCTGGTATGGCTTAATATAAAAACGTTTATTGTCAGTATAATGGAATCCATACATACGCCAGAGGTTGTTAACGTCAAATTCTTCAATAAAGTAATTATCCCTTAATGCCTGCTCAAGCATTGCTATGCCTGGAAAAGGTATTAAATTCGTTACATACATCTCGTCAACGTTTATTTCCTTGATCACGTTATATGTTTCCATCCATGGGGATAACCGTTGTGGATATAGTCTTCCTTGAGGGGAAGCGGCGCATTTGCAGGATACATACCGGTAGTAAGGGTCATAACAATCTTTTTTACATTGCACAGCCGGGCTGCTTCAAGAATGTTAAAATTCATCAGCACGTTATCCCGCAATAGAGTCGCTGGATATTTCATACTCAGACCGATACCGCCGCTAATTGCCGCCAGGTGAATAATGGCATCCGGCTGTAATCCACTTACGTACGCAATGGTTTTATCCCTGTTGGTCAGGTCGCAGTCCTTTGAGCTTATGAAAAAGAACTCGCTTCCAGGGTACTCACTGGTTATGGATTTTAAGGCGCTGCCCGCCACAGCAGCGCCGCCTGTTACTAAAATCTTACGATACACCATTTCCTCCCCAAAGATTTTTCATATCAATTTAGTGTTTTGAAAAATTAAGCCCTGTTAAGGGCGTACTGTTTGTAGCAATTAATCTTTAAGATACGATTAGCTCCGATAGGAGCTACCTGTATATGATTGATATGCAAACAGGTCGCTCCTATCGGAGCTAATATATGTTATGGCATCCTATCTTGCTACAAACAGGTTGCTCCTGACGGAGATCATGCTTGTCCTCGTAAAAACGAGGAATTGATAAATTTTTCAAAAGACTAAATTGATACTAATCCTGCACATCTGAAGAACTCGCATAATTACTGAAACAAAAGATATGTGTAG
>JANLHY010000071.1 GCA_024653795.1 Candidatus Brocadiaceae bacterium
GTACACAATTTCATACCTTTAAAACGTTTCTGATAAAGTATTTCTTGAGCAGTTCTTGCCCCCTGTATAATAGTCACATTTCCCAAATGTTTCTCGACATCAAGATTTAATCTATCAATAAGAGTTGCCAGAGACGCCATCCCGATCCCGCCTCCCACAACACATGAATTTGAATCTAGTTTCAAGCTAAATCCCCTACCATAAGGACCGCGTATTCCAAGCATATCCCCAACCTTTTTACTATGGAGTGCATTAGTAAATATTCCTTTTTTTAAAACAGAGATACCTACGAGGTCATCTTGAATATAAGATATAGTAAAAGGTTTTTCATCGAGGAGAAGTATCCATACCATAACAAATTGACCGGGCTTAAAATTAAGATTAAGCTTAAAAAAGAAGGTTTTAACACCCGGAGATTCTTCCAGAATATCGCAGATTTTCACCATCATTGGCTGTTCAATCATGTGCTGCACCTACAATGCTTTTTATACTTTCAAAACCGTTCTCCTGCATCCATAGACTAATCTCTTCACATACTTTTCTAAAAACGTCAATACCGCGAGAATAAACACCCGTCCCTATTCCAACAGCGGACGCCCCAGCCATTATCATTTCAATGGCATGGCGTCCCGTGGAAATACCACCAACGCCAATAATAGGAATTTTTATGGCCTTATATAAATCATACACACATCTTACGGCAATGGGTCTCAGGGCATCACCGGTAACGCCTCCCACCTTAAAGCTTAAAATGGGCTTCCGGGCTTCTATATTAATGATCATACCAGGTCCCATCGAGTTAACAGCCGTGATAGCATCCGCACCTGCATCCTCCGCTGCCTTTGCAATCGTACAAATTTCGGGAATGTTGGGGGATAGCTTAACGAATATCGGTAATTTGGTTACCTTTCTTACTGCAGATGTTATATCGAAGGTTGCTTGCGGTGTGCCCTGCCCTGCAAGAAGCCCAAATCCCGGTGTATGCGGACAGGAAAGGGGAATCTCTATTGCTGAGAATCTTTGGGCAGAAAGACCATCAACCACTCTCACAAAATCTTCCTTTTGTGTGCCGATTACACTGGCAATGACCGGAACACCGACATCCTGAAGGTTGGTAAATTCCCTGGCGGCTGCATCAACGCCAGGATTCGAATAACCAACGGCATTTAGCATTCCAGCCTCAAAGGTAATAACCGTAGGATTTTTGTGTCCTTCCCGGGATTCTACACTAATAGACTTAATCGTTACAGCCCCTGCACCATTCTCTGCAACCCGTTTCAACAATGCCTTTGTAGTGCCTAATATTCCGGACGCCAGGATGGTAGGATTTGTTAACTGGATACCACATAAGTTGACAGATAAGTTTATTTCAGACATCAGAATAAATACTTTATACGCAATTTATCTTTATAAATGAGTTAAGTTTTCAATGTAAGATGCAAGATTCAAGACTCAAGATTGAGGATTCAGGTGCAGGATGCAGGATGCACGATATTGTGTGTATCCTGTATCGTGTATCACGCATCTCGCTTTTCGTTGGTCTGAAACTTCGCCTTGCTAGGTATTATAGTAACCGTTGAATAAATGTAAAAATAATTTTATAATAAAAATAAACTTGACTCCGTACCATGGTATAGGGTGTATAATTTTGTTGAGGTTTAAAAATGAAAAATCTAACGCTAGGACAATTAGCCAAAGAAACTGGAACGCATGTTGAAACGATCCGTTATTATGAACGTCAAGGATTGATTGCTGAACCACCCAGACGAGCGTCAGGATACAGAGAATTTCCACCTGAATACGTTGAACGAATACGTTTTATCAAACGCGCTCAAACCCTGGGTTTCACACTAAGAGAAATTTCAGAACTACTTGCACTGGCAGATGGAAATCCTGCTTGTAAAGATATTCGGAAATTTGCAGAAGAGAAGGTAAAGGATATAGAAACACGTATTCATGATCTGCAAAAAATAAAAGTGGTTTTACACGAATTAATTAAAAAATGCCTGAGCAAAGGGAAATTATCAAGTTGCCCTATTATTGAGAGCTTAACTCAGCATAAAACTCAGAAATAAATGTATCTTTTTAATGGAGGTATTTCTATGAAAGGAAAATCTGTTGTTACATTTGCAGGCACAATCGTTACTGCCATTTTAGCCTCAGTTTGCTGCATCGGACCGTTAATTCTGGCTGGTTTAGGGGTTGGAAGTATAGGGGTCTTTTCCTCTCTGGAAAGGTATCGGCCTCTATTTATCCTTATAACTTTTGCACTTATTGGGACGGCCTTTTATTTTACCTATCGTAAGAAAAAGACCGCTGATGCATGTTGTGAGATAAAAAAGAACCGGATAAAAAAGATTATTCTGTGGGTGATCGCCGTTATAGCGGTCGCCTTATTGCTTTTCCCTTATCTCTTCTAAAGCGCTAATTCTACAGGAACCGGCTAAAAACTGGTTTGAAGAAAGGAGAAAAATAATGTCAAACAAGAAGTTTGAATTAATTATCATTGGCGGCGGCGCAGCGGGTTTTGCGGCTGCTACAAAGGCTGATGAACTGAATATAAAAACGGCCATTATAAATACTGGGCTTCCCATGGGTGGCACCTGTGTGAATGTAGGTTGTGTTCCAACCAAACATTTCTTGGCTGTTGGAAAGGAACTTTATTCCCCAAAACATCCTAAATTTAAATCTGTTCCCCCGATCCAAGTCGCTTTTGATTTCAAAGAAGCAATGAAAGAAAAGGTATCGTTACTTAACACAATACGTCAAAAGAATTATCAAGATGTATTGAATAGTTTTGGGCATGTGACATGGATAGAAGGCAGAGGTATCTTTGAATCTGAGCATATGATAAGAGTTGGAAACCGATTATTAGAAGGAGATAAGATACTTATTGCCACAGGTTGTTCTTCAAAGATTCCACCCATTAAAGGATTGAGTGATGCAGGATATATAACAAACAGTGAGGCTGTATCTATAACAAAACAACCATCCTCTTTGATTGTTCTTGGTGGAGGGCCTTTAGGATTAGAGTTTGCTCAAATCTTTAGCAGGATAGGAACAAAAGTTACGCTTATTACGCATGGACAAAGAATTCTTTCCATCCAGGAGCCTGAGATATCGGATTTTTTGAGAAAATATTTAGAAGCTGAGGACATTAAGATTGTTACGAAAGCAAAGGTCATCAAAGTAACGAATACCGGGAAACAAAAAGAAATCATTTTTGAGAGAGAAGGAAAAAGGGAAACAACTATTGCCGAAGATATTCTTGTAGCTACAGGAGTTATAGGAAATATAAAAGGTATGGGCTTAGAAAAGATTGGAATAGAAACGGAAAAGGATTGTCAGGTAAAGGTAAATGAGTTTTTACAAACAAATATTCCACATATTTATGCTGCGGGTGATTGCGTATGTCATATATGCCTTGAAACCGTAGCAGCTAAAGAGGGAAAGATTGCTGTAGAGAATGCCTTTGAGAATGTCAGGAAGAAAATAGATTTTTCAACAATTCCCTATGCGGTATTTACCGATCCAGAAGTAGCCAGTGTGGGTTTTACAGAATCGAAATATATGGAAAAATACAAAACCTGTGATTGCCGCACCGTTTACATGGATAAAGTTCCTAAGGCACTGGCT
>JANLHY010000077.1 GCA_024653795.1 Candidatus Brocadiaceae bacterium
TTTGTCCTTACCGCACATAAAGTAATGCCACCGGTTATGAAGGCGCTCCTGACAGATAAAGAACTGAACCTCGACGGCTTTCTCTGCCCGGCACACGTAAGCACCATCATCGGGTCGAGACCTTATGAATTCATTGCCAAAGACTTCCGTATCCCATGTGTTATTGCCGGTTTTGAACCATTAGATATCCTGCAGGGCATATATATGCTACTTGAACAAATTGTAAAAAAGGAAGCAACCGTTCAGATTGAATATTCGAGAGTGGCAAAACGAGAAGGGAACCCAACTGCCCTAGCTTTACTAGATAAGGTATTTGAGCCGTGTGATGTCGAATGGCGAGGACTGGGACTTATTCCTGGAAGCGGTCTTAAGCTGAGAAAAACTTACGAACGATTTGATGCTTTCACGTTAATACAAAATAAATCCGAAATCCAAAACCTGTCCTCGACCTGGATCGGGGATCTGAAATCCGAAATCCATAGCTGTATTTGTGGTGATATTCTCAGAGGCGTAAAAACACCTCCTGAATGTAAACTCTTCAAGAATATTTGTAATCCTGAGCATCCTGTAGGCGCTTGCATGGTCTCCAGCGAAGGAACTTGCGCGGCTTATTATAAATATGGCGAAATTTAATACAGTCCTTAGTGATTAGCATTTTGGAGATATAAAAACCAATATTACAATGTCATTGCGAAGGAGGAACGACTGAAGCAATCACTTGATTTTTACGTATTTCTGAAATGGATTGCTTCGCTGTCGCTCGCAATGACATTCGAGTTAATCCCCCTTAGAAAAGGGGGAATCAGGGGGTTGTGTTTTTCCCGTGGTTATTTTACAACCCCCTAGCCCCCTTTATTAAGGGGGATTTTTATATCCACTATCTCCTGATCCGCATAAATAAAGTGAAATTTCCTATACAATAAATTTAAAATCGTAATTCGTAAATTTGTTAAAAATATCAAAACATTTTTATTAAGGTTCTAATGAAACATAAAAATATTACCCTTGCTCATGGTAGCGGTGGTAAATTAACCCACGAACTCGTAAGAAAGCTCTTCTTACCATGCTTTAATAACACTGCGCTTTCTTTTTTAGGCGACTCTGCGATCCTGAACATTAATGGCACAAAATTGGCCTTTACAACGGACTCCTACGTTGTCAAGCCCTTATTCTTCCCCGGAGGTGATATTGGAAGGCTTGCAGTAAGCGGTACTATAAACGATTTGGCAGTTGTCGGGGCGGAACCCATGTTTCTTTCCGCTGGGTTTATTATCGAAGAAGGCTTTGATATGGCGCTTCTTGAGAAGATTGTAAAATCTATGAAAGAAACAATATCATTTACGGGTGTTGATATTGTGACTGGAGATACCAAGGTTGTTGAGCGTGGCGGCGCTGATGGTCTCTATATCAATACCTGTGGTATAGGTATTGTCAACGATGGCATAAATCTTTCAACCTCATCGATAGAAACTGGCGATAAGATAATTATTAGCGGCACTATCGGTGACCATGGAATGGCTGTACTTTCGGAAAGGGAATCTCTGGGTTTTACTCCATCCATAAAGAGTGATTGTGCCCCCCTATCCGGTATGATTAAGAAAATACTCGCTTCTGGCGCCCATATAAAATTTATGAGAGACCCGACAAGGGGAGGTCTTGCTACAACGTTAAATGAGATTGTAAATACACAAAAATATGGTATCGTAATTGAGGAACAAGCAATTCCAGTCAATGACGGAGTGAGGGCATTATGTGAGATACTTGGTTACGACCCTCTGTACATTGCAAATGAAGGGAAAGTAGTGATTGTTGTCTCTGCACATGATGCCGTTAAGGTATGCAACATACTTAAGGAAGATAGCCTCAGCAAAGATGCTGCAATAATTGGAGAGGTAATTCCTGAACCGGCAGGCAAGGTATGTCTCAAAACCGTAATTGGCGGGACAAGGATTATTGATATGCTTGTGGGTGATCAACTACCGAGAATCTGTTAATAATAAACAAATATAGGGAGAAAAAAGGCTGAAGAAAAGGGGATCAAGATACTCGGCGCGTATGTTACGGTTACAGAGCATGATTATTTTATCATCTTTGAGGCAAATGACTATAGCGCAGCAGTTGAATTCTTTCTTCCGCTCGTACCAAGCCAGACCGGGAAGATAGTGCCTGTGCTTACCATGGACGATTGGTTAAAAATAATGTCAAAATAATGAATATAGTTATTTTAGAGAGTGATCATCTCCAGATACTGCTTGATGTTTTGCGTAAAAGAGGCTATCAGGTTATTGGACCCACTCTTGGAGAGGGCGCTATTGTATATGATAATCTGAATTCCACAGCAAATCTGCCTGTTGGATGGACAGATGAAGAGGATGGCGGTACCTATCGTCTCAAAAAGCGAAATGATAAGGCCCTCTTTGGTTATAATGTTGGTCCACACTCATGGAAAAAGTATTTGCTTCCATCTGAATTACGCCTGTGGAAGATCAAACGCAACGGTAGTTCCTTTCAGATTGTAACAGAGAATGAAGCTACCCAGAAATTTGCCTTTGTTGGTGTACGTTCATGTGATATACATGCCATTTCGGTTCAGGACAAGGTTTTTACGAACGGTCAATATATTGACCAGCATTATAAATCACGCCGTAAAGATACCTTTATCGTAGCAGTTAATTGTGGAAAAGCCGGAGGGACGTGTTTCTGTGTATCGATGAACACAGGTCCAAAAGCAACCCTTGGTTTTGATCTTGCTATGACCGAGATTTTAGAAGGCAAAAACCACTATTTTTTGGTAGAAACAGGTACTGAACTGGGTGCAGAAATTCTTCGAGAAATTCCACATAAAGAAGCGAGTGAAAAACAAAAATGTGCCGCTGGTGATATCCTGAAAAAAACTGCGGAACAAATGGGTCGTAGCATGGACACTACGAATATCAAAGACTTATTCTACAGGAATTATGAACACCCTCGTTGGAATAACGTGGCAGAACGCTGTCTGACCTGTGCCAACTGTACTATGGTATGTCCAACATGCTTTTGCACAACCGTTGAAGATGTAACGGACCTGACAGGTGACAATGCCGAGCGATGGAGGAAGTGGGATTCGTGCTTTACGATGGATTTCTCTTATATTCACGGCGGAAGTGTTCGATCCTCAATAAAGTCGCGTTACCGCCATTGGATAACACACAAACTTGCCACCTGGATCGATCAATTCGGCACATCTGGTTGTGTTGGTTGCGGACGGTGCATGACATGGTGTCCTGTTGCAATCGACATTACCGAAGAAGTCGAAGCAATACGTAAAAGCGAAACAATTTCAGAAAGGCAAACCACAGAGGCTGTGGAGAAAAAAAGAAGTTGAAAACTTGAGAAGTTAAGAGGTTAGGGGGTTTAGTATGCCCTAACCTCCCGACTTCCCAATTTCCCACCTTCTATCCTTTCTTTGCGCCTTTGCGTTAAATGTAATAGTTCACCGGAGGAAAAAGATTTGACAAGATAACAGGATAGACATGATATAAATTAAATTAATTTCTGACAGGTTTAACAGGATAATCAGGATGAATTAAGGTAGCTTTTATCTTGTTAATCCTGCTCATCCTGTCTAAGGTAGCTGAACTATTACCGTTAAATTATAGTAAAGGAGAATTCCCATGCAAACACTTGAACCCTATCTGGCAGAACATCCTTTCTTGAAAGGGCTCGAACCACACCACCTTAAAATCATTGTGGGATGTGCTTCAAATGTGCGCTTTGATGCAGAACAGTATATCCTACGCGAAGGTGAAGAAGCCACCAACTTTTACATCATTCATCAGGGTAAAGTAGCGCTAGAAATATTTACTTCCGACCGTGGCCCTATTACCATTCAAACAATCGGAGAAGGCGATGTGCTTGGCTGGTCATGGCTTATTCCGCCATATCATTGGCACTACGATGCGAGGGCCATCGAACCCACGAGTGCCATCGCCCTTGATGCGAAATGCCTGCGCGCCAAATGTGAAGAGGACCACGACCTCGGTTATGAATTGTTAAAGCGTTTTGCCCATGTTATTACCCAGAGACTTGAGGCAACACGATTACAGCTCCTGGATGTCTATGGTGTTCATTGATTGAAGGATAAACAATGAAATCAATTATCACCGAGACAATGATTCCGAAACCCTTTCGCATTCATCGAAAGTTGAAAGAAACACATGATACATATACCATTGAACTCGAATCAACGAATGGGGCTGATGGATTCCCATTTTCTGCGGGTCAGTTCAATATGGTATACGTATTTGGAGTGGGTGAAGTACCGATTTCTATTAGCGGTGATCCGTCGATGCCAAAAATGCTTAAGCACACTACTCGCTCAGTAGGAATCGTAACGAAGGCTATACTCAAACTTAGAAGTGGAGACGTGCTGGGTGTTCGTGGCCCATTTGGAAGCCCCTGGCCCGTTAATGAAGCCGTTGGAAATGATGTTGTAATTGTAGCTGGTGGAATTGGATTAGCTCCGCTGCGCCCTGTAATGTATTCTTTTATTTCACAACGTGATAAATATGGCAAGATTATCCTGCTTTATGGTGCAAGAACACCTGAAGACTTACTTTACAAAAAAGAACTGGAAAGCTGGCGTGGACGTTTTGACTTTGATGTTAAGGTTATCGTCGATAGCGCCACTGGGAATTGGCGCGGTAATGTCGGAGTCGTTACCACGCTTATACCCAGAATACAATTTGATCCTTTACATACTATAGCAATGATCTGTGGTCCTGAGGTCATGATGCGTTACACATTAAAGGAACTACAAAATTACGGCGTTAAAAATGAAAACATCTTTGTTTCCATGGAACGGAACATGAAATGTGGGATTTGCCTTTGCGGTCACTGCCAGTTCGGACCCAAATTCGTGTGCAAAGATGGACCTGTGTTTTCTTACGATCACATTAAAGAACTTTTCGGAAAACGAGAAATTTGATAATAACTACCGCAAAGACACAGAGAGCGCAGAGAATTGCCATTAAATTAGGCTGCCTTCTGCAGCGACTTTTAAGCGTCCCCTCTATAGTAAAGGCAATAAGTAAGTAGACATAAAAATATAAGGCTTGTCATTCCCGCATGTTTTTAGCGGGAATCCAGACTTGTCCTCAACTTGACTGGAGAATGGCTTATGTTTAATAAATATTTTGTATATATTTTGGCAAGTAAGCGGAATGGGACGTTGTATATTGGAGTGACCAATAACTTGGAAAGGCGCGTGTATGAACATAAAAACAACGTTGTTAAGGGTTTTACTTCAAAATATAGTGTCCATCAACTTGTGTAT
>JANLHY010000083.1 GCA_024653795.1 Candidatus Brocadiaceae bacterium
GGCACGACTGGAAGGAAAGATTAAAATGGGAAGATACCAGGATGCCCTGAGTGCCGTACAACAATTAGAGGATTCCTTAATATTCAGAATTTTAAGCAAAATACGAAAAGAAGACCCCGTAATTGCTTATAATAAAGGGGTATTGTATACCCTGATGGAAAACAGGAAAAAGGCGGGCGCTGAGTATCGAAAGGCTATGGAGACAAATGATCCTGTATTGAAGGCACGAGCAATTTACAACAATGCGAATCTCATTGCAACCGACATGGATTTTTCTACCGCAGCAATGCAATATGCAGAAGTATTAAAGATTGATGCGAACGATTTCCAGGCAAAGAAAAATCTGGAACGGATGAGATTAGGTGAGCAGCAGTTTAATACCATGTTTAGCCCGGAGCGACAAGAGCGGGAAGACAGGATTGAGGCATTGAAACTTATTCCATGGGGCACGAAGTACAGGTATAGTGGAGAGCAGAAAATACGCTGGTAATACCTCACCATATACTAATTATATATCAACATAAATTTACGATTTTGGATTCACGGTTTACGATTGTTTATTTACTACAAATATTACATTAATGGATAAGATACAACTTCAGAATAGAACCAGAAACTTTGCGGTGAGAGTTTTCAAATTGAGTAACAGTTCATCCCCTCACTTTGAATTCAGTAGAGGAACCCACCCCTGGCCCCTCCCAAGAGGGGAATACAAAAAGTCCCCTCTTGGGAGGGGATTTAGGGGTGGGTGAACTATTACCAAATTGATTGAAAGAAATAAACGAGCTTGTAGCAATTTTTACAGCAGCCATTAAAACTTTAAAACAATATAAATTGTAAATCTTAAATCGTAAGCCGTAAATCTAATTACCATGTTATTTTTCAATTACGAAGAATATAAAATTATTGTTTATGCCATTTCCGGCTTGATTTTTCTCTTGTATTTATTTCTTTACCGTAGAAAAGCAGCATGGTTAAAGACCTTTGGGCAAAAATCTTTCGTACACAGGTTTAGTAAAATCCCTAAAATTCACCGGAATATTTTGAAAGGTGTGAGCATCAGCGCCGCCTGTTGTGGTTTGGGTTTGGTAGTCTTACAACCCAAGTGGCAAACGATACACGACCATTACGAAAAAGAAGGACTGGAAATTGTATTTGTACTCGATGTTTCGATTAGTATGCTTGCAGAGGATGTGAAACCCAATCGACTGCAGCGCGCGAAAATGGAGATAGCCAATCTTGTCCACGGCATGGATGGGGATCGTGTCGGTCTGGTGGTCTTTGCAGCACGGGCATTTTCGCTTTTACCGTATCCTACCAATGACTACGAGCGGGTCTTCCTGCGCATCTTGAACATGATCAACGAAAACTATGTGCGTTTTGTGCCTTACGGGACAAACATAGGCAATGCATTTATCCTGGCAATGAATACGTTCAGTAAAGATAATGCAAAGAAGGTAATGATCCTCCTTACGGATGGTGAAGAGCAGATTATCACACGAAGCCAGATCGCGGAGGCTGTAAAGCTGCTGTTGGAAAGGAGGGATATTACTATTTACGTAGTCGGTATTGGAGATCCCAAGAAGGCATCGCCAATCCCAAAAAGAGATAAAGAGGGAAATGTTGCCGGCTACGAAATCACGGAAGACGGAGAAACCATTTATACCAAACCCAATCCGACATTTTTAAGGGAGATTACCGAAATGGTGGGTGGAACCTATCAGCACGATGCTACTGGTGACGAACTTAAACACATTTTTGGGCAGGTTATTGAAAAGCACAAAAATATCATAGGAGTTAAAAAGAAGACTATTATTCGAGATGTTTCTCAATATTTTTTGGGAGGTGCACTGGCGTTGCTTGCATTGTATTTTATTCTATAACAAGCCAGATTTTGGCTGGATTCAGAAATTTTTTTACAGAGCGTTACTATATCTTCTGAATGATTAATGAATGCCACCCTGTTGTATAGGTTTCATAGCCAGGGGCCTTTGCGTGCGCGATGCAGCAATTTGAGTTTTTATATTCCGCAATAATGAACCCTTTCTTATTCTCGAACAATTCGTGCTTTCCACGAAAGTCTATGATATCTTCCAGATTTTTTTTGTCTGAATCTGCCAGAACGAGTCCTTTTCCATCAACGATGCAGATGCGGCTTTTGAGATTTTCTTCTTTGCTTAAAGACGTATTTTCAACGATTGTTTGCGCCAGCGCCGCGTACTTGAAAATAATTCCCAGCACACCCAGTATTTTGCCATATTTGTCGCCATTTTTGCGTATAGCCGCCGAGTATAGCAGCACAAGTTCACCATTGACTAATGGAGAACGATGCACGGTTTCCCACCCAAAATCATCGCCCGTAGCGCATTTCAGGGAGGCGTTAAACCATTTTGTCACGGAAGCATCTTTTCCCACGGAATCGTAGAGTTCTCTTTTCCCATTTGCGACAATGGTTCCTTCTAAATTGCACAAAACCAGGTCAAAATACACCGTGTAAGCGTCCAGGATAATGCCCATGCGTTTTGAGGCAAAATCGTACGCGTCTTGTGTGTTTTTTGTTAATGCGTCAACAAAACTGTTATCCGTTGCCCACCATCGGACGTCGCATGATCGTTCATACAAATTCCGGTCAATCAAGTCTATATTTGTTAAAGCCAGGTCTGATAAACGCAAACCCCGGTAATCTATTGCAATGTGATCATTTATTTTTGCAATTTCCTTGAAATCTTTTGACGACTTATTTTCTAAATTTTCCACGAGATTTTCAATTTCATGAGATAGGGAACCCATTTCCGTCGCCACCACAGAAAAGGCAGAGCCTATTCCGCCGGCACGGGCGGCTTCCACCTTTGCGTTGAGGGATAAGATTCTGGACTGAAAGGTAATCCTCTGGATGTCCTTAATTGCTTTATCCATGTTTGAGGACAACTGTAGCGTCAGATTGGTAATACGTTCCGGGCTGAAGGCACCGTTATCAGATGGTTTTTTCACTGGATGTATTTCGTTTTGCGCTGACATGGCCAATTCCTCCAAAAATCGTTTTAAGCGGATCAGTTTAAAGCTTTTTTCACCTTTTCCAAAAGGTTGATTGGTAAAATCGGTTTCGAAATATATATTCTCTTTTATCAATTATCGGTAAATCACGGGGAAAATTTAACAGTATTTGTAAATTTTTAATTATTACTAAACATATTTTCTGAATATTATTAATGTGATATAGAACAAAATAAGTTGAAAACCAAATCAATAGGACATATATTAAGACATTTATATTTTCTTTCTTACGCATTTGTATTGTAATTATTTGTCTGGAATTTCAATAGGTGCATGGAAATTCCACAATGTCTTTTTGAATAAGCAGGTGTGATGTATTGCTAAAGACTAAGTTCGGGAGGCGTAAATAAGATATGTCAATAAATACAATGGATACTAAAATATTATTTGCGGCAGATAAATTGGAAAAATATGGAGACATAGTCGGCCATTTGGGAAGAAATGGGTTTTCCTGCATAATAACTGCCACCGATGGGAATGCGGTATTAAAACATCTTAAGGCCTCTATGCCAGATTTTGCTATCCTCGACGCAAATCTACCTATTTTGGATGGATTTCAGTTATGTAAATTAATGAAGTCTGCTGAATTCAAGCAATGCGAAAATATTCCTGTCGTTTTATTGTCCGAAACTTATAGAACCAGTATGGCATCCGAATTGGCCAAATCCGTTGGCGCCTATGGGATACTCCATGCACCCTTTTCGGCAGACGACCTTTTATTTTTGATTTATAACAAATTGTATCCTGAAAGAATCCCTGCAGACAAGGCCAAGTTATTAAAATACAAAGCAAAGGTAATGATTGCAGATGATGATCCCGAAACGGTAAAAACATTAAAAGATTACATTAATGCGGAAGGATATGAGGTTTCAGTTGCACAGGATGGGCAAGAATCTATTCATATGCTAGGAGTTGAAAAACCCCAAATTCTTTTTTTGAATTGTGATATACCAAAATTAAGCGGAAGAGATATACTCAAATGGATAAAGGAAACTATACCAGAAATAGTCGTTGTTGTGATGATAGCGCATGGTTCAGAATTTATGGCGATCGACTTGCTGAAGGCAGGCGCAAGCGATTACATCATAAAACCGTTTGATATTAAGGTTATTTCTGACATTTGCGAAGATGCCTTAAGAAGGTATAATATAAACCTCATGAATAAACGTGAGGGTGATGTGGAGCTAAAATTACTTTCCATGTTAGATGGGATGGTTGACGGCGTCATACTTATGGATACTAAAGGCAGGCCAACGTTAGTGAACAAGGCGGGAAAAGAGACACTTAAGTGTTTGGATATAAAAAAAGCCGACGATGATTCTATAATAAGTATAAATAACGTCAATACGAAAGAAATTTATGATGAAATATTTATTAAAAAACAACATTATATTTCATTTGAGATAAATACGAAAGGGGATAGCGAAAAATATTTTATTATTATTGCTTCTGCTGTAACCGGGTTTGCAGGAGAAAATATAGGTGTTGTTATTGTTCTGAGGGATGTAACACGGGAGTATCAGCTACAGTACCAGGTAATAAAATCAGAAAAGCTGTATGCGATAAGTAACTTAATAGCAGGAGCAGCCCATGAATTAAATAACCCGCTGGCAGGTATTCAGCTTTGCGCGGATCTCGCGGTGAATGAACCCTCGATTAGTGAAAAGGCAAAGAAGTATCTGGGCAGAATTCAAAAAGAGACCGACCAAATACAGGGTGTAATTAAAAGCATGCTGACCTTTACAGGGAATTATACACTGTCAAAAGAACATGTCAATATTAACGAAATTATCGAAGACATTCTTAGGCAAAAGGCCAATCAATTTGACCATGCAAATATTAGAATCGTTAAATTAATAGATGAGAAATTACCGAATATTTTTGTGGATAAACATCAAATACGGCGGGTAATTTTGAATATAATAGAAAATGCCTCTTCTTCTATGGAAGGATTACAAAGTGATAAGTGTTTAACCATTAAAACAGAGGGAAATAAAGAAGCAGTAAAGATATCGATGTCAGACACAGGG
>JANLHY010000087.1 GCA_024653795.1 Candidatus Brocadiaceae bacterium
ACCTTAAACATGTCCTTGCTGACGGAGGACTGGAAGAAAACAATCGAAGAGCTGGGTTATGTGGGTTTCTTACTCACTACCCGGCTCTTTGTGTTTTGGAAATTATAAAAAATGTTTTTATTTGATAGATTATAAAAACTGTTATAAAATCATGGAGTTGGAAAGGTTTAAATACTATGAATGAAATCAAAATTTATATAAAAATAACATTGATATTCTTTGCTTCCATTGTAAGCACAAATATAGTAACTGCAAGTGACATAAGCGATAAAAATATCAGCAATGAAAAAATTATAGAAAAGTCCAAGATTTCTTTCGAAGAACAAGTATATGACTTTGGTAAAATTTATATAGGTGAAAGCGTAAAACACGCATTTAAATTTAAAAATCTTGGGAAAGGTGAATTGATTATAAATAATGTTAAATCATCGTGCGGATGCACTGCTGTATTAGTATCTAAAAATATTTTGCACGAGGAAGAAGAAGGGGAAGTAGAAGTTAAGTTTAATTCTGGTCATTATGTAGGAAAGGTAACAAAATCAGTTGTGGTGAACTCAAATGATCCGGAAAATACAAAATACAAGTTAACCATTACCGGGGAAGTAATTGAAGAAATTAGTGTAAACCCAAAACAGATCAATTTTGGTATTGTCAGAAGAGGGGATTCTTGCACTAAAAATGTGGAGATAAAAACAGTACCGGAGTTGAAAATTGATATAAAGAAAGTAGAATCACCAAATCCTTATATTACAATTACAAATAATAAAACAGGTGAGAATAACTACGCTTATCAGGTAACAATTAGTAAATATGATTATATAGGAAAATTTAATGGGATAGTGTTTATTTATACAAGCAGTAGTAAGCAGGAAAGAATAGATGTGCCGTTTTCTGGAGAAATAGTTGGTGATTTGACGTTTTATCCAGAAGTCTTGTCTTTCGGTAGTGTTAAATTAGGACAGGACGTAAAAAAGACGGTAATAGTTAATTTCATAAATAAGGACGTGAAAATAGAAAAGATTGAGGCTGAACCAGGGGATATAAGCTATATGATATCTGAATTTAATAACGTTAGCGCTAAAAAGATCGACGTTAAATTAGGCAAAGATATCACGATCGGAAAGATTACAGGAAGTTTAAAGATATATACGAATAGTACTATACAACCTGTTATTAACATTCCGGTTAATGGAGAAATAAAAGGTTAAATAAACATTATTTATGAGATGCTTAATTTATGAAGATGCATATTGGATTTTTGAATATTCTTTTAATTATTTTTTTACCTATTAAAGTTTATGGTTCTTCAGAAAGTATATTAATAGTATTTTCTGGCGAAGAGACCGGAAATCTTGAACCCTGTGGATGCTATGAAGGACAAATTGGAGGTATTTCAAGAAGATATACACTTATAGATTTGTTTAGGAAAAAAAAGGATGTAATTTTACCTGTAAGTTTGGGTGACCTTCCCAAAACCGTTGGGCGACAGGAAGAAATAAAAATGGAAATTTTCTGTCGTGCTATTGGAGAAATGGATTATATTTTACATAATCTCGGTGAAAAGGATATTGAAATTGGTCCACAATTAATAAATTATTTGTCACATACAAGTAAGACCGTATTTCTTTCTAGTAACGTACAACTAGTTGATTCATTTCCAGCGAAAATTAATCAATATGTCTTGAAGGAATGTTTTGTTTCAGGACATACACTTAATATTGCCTTTTTGGGTATACTTTCCAAATCCCTTCTCAATAGTTATGTTTTGGAATATATAAATGTGAAAGATCCTGTGCAGGCTCTTAAGCCCTTAGTTAAACAGTTGCAAGAGAAGGCAAACTTAATAGTATTGCTTTCACATGCACCGCTTGCAGAGTCTGTAGAAATTGCAAAATTCTTTCCAGAAATAGGATTAATTATTACAGGGCATAATATAGAAGAACCAATCGATTCGATAACCTATATTAATAATACTCCAGTTGTTTCTCCTGGGATAGAAGGTAAGTATATAGGAATTGCGAAATATTCAGTAAATAATGCAATGGTGAAAAGAAAGTCTGTTGAAGTTATTCCCCTTGAAAGTAAATACAAAGATTCACGGGAAATGATTTCATTATTAAAAGAATACCAACAAATATTAGCAGATGAAGATTTATTAAGTAAAATACCACGGGTGCCTCTTTCAAATGATTTGTCGTATGTGGGCAGTACCACATGCGGAATATGTCATAAGATAGTATATGAACACTGGAGAAAAACAACACACAGTACTTCGTATAGTACTTTAGTCAATAAAGGATATCAATATGATCCGGAATGTATTAAATGTCATACCACTGGCTATGGGTATGTTTCTGGGTTTTTAAACTATGAAAAAAATAGTAGTTTAATTAATGTTGGCTGTGAAAGTTGTCACGGCGCTGGAAGTAGGCATATAAAGTATATGACCGAGCCTTACGATGTAACAGACGAGAATAATTGTGTGGTATGTCATGAGAGTGAGCATAGTCCAAAATTTCAATATGACGAATATTGGAAGAAGATTAAACATCCGGAAGAGATGTTCGAGAAGATACCTAAAACTATGGAATAATATATTCGAAAATGATTAAGATTGCATTTTATTGGCACCAACATCAACCGTATTATAAAGATAACCTGACGGGTGAATATTCTATGCCGTGGGTGAGGCTGCATGGAATAAAGGATTATATTGGCATGGCATTGTTATTAGAAGGATTTCCAAAAATACATCAAACGTTTAATTATGTGCCGTGTCTCTTAGATCAACTTAAAGATTACGAAGAGAATTTTGCCATTGATCGGTTTTGGAAATTGACAAAAATATCTGCAGAGGATTTAGCAGAAGAAGATAAGCTTTATATCTTAGATAATTTTTTCTCTGCAAACCATGAAAACATGATCGATATTTATCCAAGATATAAAGAATTACTGAAGAAGCGAAATTTCAGAAGGAAACGGGCCCAGGATGTACTTAAGAATTTTTCTAATAAGGATTTTCAAGATTTACAGGTATGGGCTAACCTTACATGGTATCATCCGTTAATTATTCAAAGAGAACCTTTGCTAGCTGAATTATTAAAGAAGAGTGAAGGATTTACGAAGGAAGATAAAGAATTTGTGTTATCGAAACAAATTGAAGTAATTAAACAAATTATTCCGCTTCATAAACGCTTACAAGATTCAAAACAAATAGAAGTTACAACCTCGCCTTATTATCATCCAATTTTGCCTTTGTTATGTAATCAAGAATCTGCGAGAGTTGTTTTGCCTAAACTATCCTTACCCAAAAAGAGATTGTTAGCAAACGAAGACGCAAAAATACAAGTAGAAAAGGCAGTTCTTACTTACGAAAGACACTTTGGACAAAAGCCCTGTGGTATGTGGCCTTCAGAAGGCGCTGTGAGTGATGAGATTATACCGATATTGTCGCAAGCCGGGTTTCGATGGATAGCGTCAGATGAAGAGATACTGGCTTATTCACTAGATAATCAGATTTTGCGAGATGAGTATGGGGATGTTGTTAATCCTGATCTATTGTACAAGCCATATAGAATCAACATAAATGATAATAATATTAATATCGTGTTTCGTGATCACAATCTTTCTGACTTAATTGGTTTTCAGTATTCACAATATCTTGTTGATAATGCAGTGTCTGATTTTATGAACAGGATAAATAGTTTACAAAAATACAATGTCAATGGAAGACCACTCCTGGTAACTATTATATTAGATGGAGAAAACGCCTGGGAATTTTATCCTAATAGTGGCTTAGATTTCTTAAGAAAGCTTTACGAAGTGATTAGCAAAGACTGTGATTTGGAATGTGTTCGTATTCGAGATTATTTAGAAGAGTATCCCCCGGAGCAAACATTGCAGCATATTTGTCCAGGATCATGGATTGGGCACAACCTGGCTACATGGATTGGGCATGAAGAAAAAAATAGTGCATGGGATTTAGTAGAAGACACCCGCTCTTTCATTAAGGATCAAGCGCTAAAGATACCCCATTTAAATAATGATACCATTGCAAAGGTGTGGGAAGAAATTTTCATAGCAGAGGGTAGTGATTGGTTTTGGTGGTTTGGCGATGATCATTTTACTCATCATAAAGATGAGTTTGACAGTTTATTCAGGCTGCACCTGAAAAACGTGTATAAACTTTTCAATGTTGATACACCAAGGATATTGGATGCGCCTATTTCAAGGGTAGCCCGAAGAAGACCTTATTCACAGCCAAAAAGATTTTTGGATATTAAACTCGACGGGGTCGTGAGCAATTATTTTGAGTGGCTGGATGCCGGTAAATATAACGTAAGTAAAGATATGGATACGATGCACAGGGCTTCTGGTCAGCCCATTCATAGTGTGTTCTTTGGATTCGACATAGATAATTTATTTATAAGAATAGATTTTGATAAAGATTTATTATCTCAATATATGGAAAAGGGCAAGCTTGTAATTACGTTTATACAACCCCGCGAATTGCAAATTCATACTTCTACTTTTATTGATAAACCACTGAGATTTACGATTAAAAATAAAAATTATAAGTATGAAGGAAAAGATTTTTATAGTATTTCTTTTGGGAAAATAATGGAATTATCCTGTGCTTTTGCGTTTTTAGATTTTTTCCCGGGAATAGATGTTGAGTTTTTTATTGAGTTCGTGAAAGATACTGAGACTATCCAAAGAATACCGCTTCGAACTGTATTTTCTTTTTCTGTACCATCGAAAGATTTTGAAAGAATGATGTGGCAGGTATAAAGTCACAAAATGGCGTAGTCACAACAAAAATTGATTGCTAAAAACATAAGGAGGATAACGAAACATGCCAGAACTTAGAAAAGACCCAGTTTCTGGCCGGTGGGTCATTGTTGCAACTGAAAGGGCTATGAGGCCTACTGATTTTAAATCAGAACCACAGCCTATAAAGGGAGGATATTGCCCGTTTTGTGAAGGCAATGAGGATAAGACCCCCCCAGAGATCATGGCATACAGAGAAAAGGGAACGCAACCCAATACAAAAGGATGGCGTGTAAGGGTAGTATCCAATAAATTTCCTGCATTAAGGATAGAGGGTGATTTAAATAAACGCGGTGAAGGAATCTATGATTCTATGAATGGTATTGGGGCTCATGAAGTGATTATCGAAAGTCCAAAACACGTCATCTCTTTGGCTGAACTTGATAATAAACAGGTGGAAGAAGTTTTATGGACATACAGGGATAGGTTAGTAGATTTGAAAAAGGATAAACGATTTATATACGGACTGCTTTTTAAAAATGTAGGCACAGCGGCGGGGGCTACAGTAGAGCATTCTCATTCACAATTAATTGTCACTCCTATTGTTCCTATATCAGTTATGCACGAAATGAACGGATGCGAAGAATTTTATAAATACAGAGGTCGTTGTCTCTTTTGTGATATGGTTCAGCAAGAATTATCCACGGGGGCACGAATCGTCTTAGAAGAAGATAATTTTGTTGCCTTTACACCGTATGCTTCCCGATTCCCTTTCGAGATATGGATATTGTCAAAAATCCATTCATCACACTTTGAGAATTTGCAAAAGCTGGAGATTGAAGAATTGGCTCAAGTATTGCGTATAGTCCTTCTCAAACTCGAGGCATCGTTAGAATTCCCACCGTACAATTATATTATCCATACAACACCGTTTGTTTTTGGGGAGATTGAACATTATCATTGGCATATAGAAATCATTCCTCGGCTAACACGTGTTGCAGGTTTTGAGTGGGGCAGTGGTTTTTATATAAATACGGTAACGCCGGAGAGCGCCGCTGAATTCCTTAGAAATGCCAGTATAGAAAGGAAAGTTGAGGTAGTAAGGAAGTGAAAGTTGTTTACCTTTCATCAGAAATTGTGCCATTTGCGAAAACAGGTGGTTTGGCTGATATTGCAGGGGCGATACCCAAAAGCATACAAGAATTAGGTGTGGAGATTGTAGTACTCATGCCTCTATATGGAATAATAAAAGAATGTCAATATCCTTTAACAAGAACTAATATACAGTTTGAGGTAAAAATTGGTGACAAACTTAAATCCGGATGTGTGTATAAAGGATATCTGCCTGATACACAGGTGCCTATTTATTTCCTGGACAATGAACAATACTACGGTCGAAAGGGCTTATATAATTATCCCGGAACGACAAAAGATTTTGAAGATAATAGTGAAAGGTTTATTTATTTTGCACAGGGCGCTTTAGAAGTCATTGAAAAGCTCAAACTATATCCCGATGTAGTGCACTGTAATGATTGGCAGACAGGACTTGTCCCCGTATATATAAAAACAAAGTATGCGGGAACGGAATGTTTCAAAAATACAAAAACGGTAATGACGATCCACAATATTGCATATCAGGGGATTTTCTGGCGCTGGGATATGAATCTAACAGGGTTAGATTGGAGCCTTTTTAACTGGAAACAACTAGAATTCTACGGAAAACTGAATTTCCTGAAAGGAGGTATTGTTTTTAGTGACCTCATAACTACGGTTAGTAAAACGTACGCTAAAGAGATACAAACGCCTGAATATGGCGCTGGCCTTGATGGTGTGCTTAAAGAAAGAGCGAATGATCTTTATGGCATTATCAATGGAATTGATTATTCTATATGGAATCCGGAAACAGACAAGTACATTATTACAAATTATGGTATAAAAAATCTTCGGGGAAAACAACTTTGCAAAAAGGCTTTGCAGCGAAAATATAACCTTCCTGAAAGAGATGTTCCTATTATAGGAATGATAACAAGATTGACAGACCAAAAGGGCTTGGATTTAATTACGAATAAATTCCAGGATTTAATGAAGACCGATTTCCAGTTTGTTTTGCTAGGAACCGGAGAACAGCGATACCACGAATTATTTCAAGCTTACGCAAAAACATTTCCTAAAAAAGTGGCAGTAAAATTAACCTTTGACGAGCAATCTGCTCATGAGATTGAAGCCGGGTCAGATATGTTCTTAATGCCGTCGCGCTTCGAACCGTGTGGGTTGAATCAGTTGTACAGCTTAAAATATGGCACTATTCCAATTGTTCGGAGTACTGGTGGTCTAGCCGATACTATTACTGATGTCCGTTCATGTCCTGTTTCCAATGGGAAAGCCAATGGATTCTCATTTAAAGAGTACAATGCTGATTTATTATTAGACACTGTTATTAGTGCAAAGGATTTATTTAAGAATAAAAGTCAATGGATAAGCCTTATGAAAAATGGAATGGCACAGGATTGGTCGTGGGAAAGAAGCGCTAAAGAATATATCGAACTCTATAAAATATGTCAAGAAAGATAAATCTGATTCTTGCTATACATAATCATCAACCTATAGGCAATTTTGATAATGTAATAAGCGAGGCATGCGATAAGGCTTATAAACCGTTTCTGGACATTCTTGATAAATACCCATCCTTAAAGGTATCTATACATTTTTCCGGTTGTTTACTGGAATGGGTCGGAATTAACAAACCAGATATGATTGCTCAAATTAAACATCTTGTTAACAGGAATCAGATAGAATTAATGGGGGGAGGATTTTATGAGCCCATTATGGTTATGTTGCCTGAACGAGATAGAGTCGGGCAAATTAAAAGATACACAGAATACTTGCAGAAATATTTTGAGTGTAAAATACGGGGAATGTGGGTACCTGAACGTGTTTGGGAGCAGAATTTGACAAAGACATTTGCAGATGCAGGCATGGAGTATACTGTATTAGACGATTCCCACTTTAAATATGCAGGGTTAGAAGACCCTCAGTTGGTGGGTTATTATGTGACAGAGGACCAAGGAAAAACGGTAAAAGTATTTCCTGCTAGTGAATTGCTACGATATTATATCCCATTTGAAGAACCATCGAAGTGTATTGAATATTTCAAATCTTGTGCAACTGAAGGTGGAGACGTAACGATTGTTTATGCGGATGATGGAGAAAAGTTTGGAGTATGGCCAAAAACGTATGACCATGTATACAAAAATGGCTGGCTGGAAAGGTTTATCAATTTATTGTTAGATAATGGAGACTGGATTAACTTAGTCACTTTTAGTGAAGTAATCGATAATTTTTCCTCCAAAGGAAAGGTGTATTTGCCAGATGCTTCGTATCGTGAAATGTTGGAATGGGCTTTGCCTGTGGAGGTATATTTTAAATATGAAGATGTTTACAATAAGCTGAATCAGATTCCATGGGGGATAAATGTAAAACGTTTTATGAAAGGAGGCTTCTGGAGGAATTTCAAGATAAAATATCCTGAATCCAATCTTCTTTATGCCAAAATGATGCATGTAAGTAATATGGTAGATTTAATGGATAAAAAGAAAGATGATTATACGGCTGCCCAGAAAGAACTATTTATGGGACAGTGTAATTGTCCATACTGGCATGGGGTGTTTGGTGGGATATATTTACCACACCTTAGATTTGCTGTTACCAGTCATTTAATTGCTGCAGAGGTATTGGCAGAGAAGGGAAAAGTAAAAGGAGTGCACTATTGCATTTCCGACTATGACTACGATACCAAAGATGAAATTTGTGTGAGTAATTCACAAATGACCGTTTATTTTAAACCGGATAGGGGTGGTCATATCTACGAGCTTGACTACAAGCCAAAAAGAATCAATTTACTTAATACCCTAATGCGGAGAAGAGAGGTGTATCATGACAAGATTACTGACACACTTTATAAGGACGATTTGGAACAGGCGAAGAGTATCCACGATTTAATGCCTTCAAAACAGACTGGTCTGGAGAAAATGCTGTACTATGATACGTATCTTAAGGAAGGCTTAATAGATCATTTCTTTGAACCTGGTACGACGGTAAAAGATGTTTTCAAGAATGAATATAGAGAAGCAGGTAGTTTTGTTACTTCCCCTTATAATTATACTGTAAAACAGGGTAAGGATAATCTGTTAATTAAATTGTATCGGGAAGGCGAGGTTGAATCTGGAGGACATCGATGTCCAGTTAGAATAATAAAAGAGATAACGATAATGAATAATGCGTCTTTGATAAATATTGTATATACTATTGAGAATCATTC
>JANLHY010000088.1 GCA_024653795.1 Candidatus Brocadiaceae bacterium
GTTGATTTCAACAAGAACGTGTTTTGCCCCATGAGCAAGGATAACCACATCGGCCGCAAACTGTTTGATGGATTCTGCTGTAGCCTCTTTATTGAGATGGATTGAAGTATTTGTCTTTTTAACCTGGTTTATTAAATAATCGAGGAACTTCCTCATCGGCTCTTTCATGGGCGCCATGGAGGCGTAACGGAAACTTCCTCCAAGCTGAGACTCTTCTTCCCACAGAACAACGTTGTGTCCACGGCTCGACAATACGCGGGCGGCTGACAATCCTGCCGGACCACCACCTACCACCAATATTTTCCTGGGTTTACTGGTCTTTTGTACGTGGGAAATACCTTCCTTCCCAATATAAGGATTAACCGTGCACACAAGCCTTTTATCAGAAATACTCTCGATACATCGGTTACAGCTCAGACACGTTCTTATATCATCGAGTCTGCCTTCTTTTATCTTGTTGGGAAAGTGTGGATCGGCAATTAATGTGCGACCCAGCACAATAAGGTCAGCCTTATTTTCTTGCAGCACATTTTCTGCCATAGCAGGATTGATAATCCTTCCCACCGCCAGTACCGGTATTTTTACAACAGACTTGATACCTGCCGCAAGATGAATAAAGCAGCCTTCTTCTAAATAATAGCACGGTATGTTGAAAAATGCGGATGCGTAGTTGCATGCAGAAACGTGGATGGCGCTGGCACCGGCCTTTTCAAGTATCCTGGCGATCTCCTTGCTTTCTTCCAGCTTGATTCCTGTGTCGGTATACTCATCCGCACTGATACGGCAAATTACAGGATAATCTCCGGGAACGAGCTTTCTGATACCTTCGACAATTTCCCTGGCAAATCGTGAGCGACGGACTGTATCGCCACCATAGTCATCTGTTCGTGCGTTAGATTCCGGAGAAAGGAACTGATTAACCAGATAACCATGCGCCATGTGGATTTCAACACCATCGAAGCCAGCCTTTACGGCACGATTAGCGCTCTCTGCAAATTTATTGACTGTGGTCTTGATTTCTTCAACAGTTAATTCCGTGGGCATTTCTTTCGTTAGAGGGCTTGGAATGGCAGAAGCGGATACAGTTTTTGTTCCGGTAAAATAAGGCAGCGCCTCCTTTCCTGCATGGCTCAATTGCAGAACAATCTTTCCACCGGACTCGTGGATACAGTCCGTTAGATTTTTAAATCCGGGAATAAATTTATCATCATGTATGCATAACATGCCGTCATTAACCCTGCCAACCGGGTCAACGGATGTATTTTCAACGGTGATATAACCCACACCGCCCAGGGCACGTTCTTTATAATAGGCAATAATCTCGTCTGTGACAAAACCCTCTTTATCACACAAATGGGTTTCCATAGGTGACATCACCATACGGTTTTTTATGCTTAGAGAACCAATCTTGAATGGGCTGAAAAGCTTAGTGAACGAAGTCATTAATTATAAAACCTCCTAATCTGGACAAACCAGAATAAAATTTCCAATTTCTTGCTAAAACTGAGAAAAAATAAGATTCAGGAGCAAGGGCTAATGTTGGTCTACACTTTTTGAAGCACGACGTTCTTTTGATGTCTTTTTACGGGATTATAGAGTGTATCCCGTTCCACGGGTTCACGACCGGCCTCTTTGATGAGCTTAATAATTTCCTGGACAGATAGTGCCTCCGGCGTTTCTGCGCCTGCAGCGTGGGTAATTTTTTCTTCTTTTACCGTGCCGTCAATATCGTCTATACCAAAGCGGAGAGAGACCTGTGACAGCTTGATTCCCAGCATGATCCAGAATGCCTTGATATGGTCAAAGTTGTCGAGCATCAACCGGCTGATTGAAATAACCTTCAGATCCAGCATTGCCGTGGTGCCGTAACTGTTTGATAGATCGGTATTTTTGGGATGGAATGCGAGCGGGATAAAAGACATGAAACCACCCGTTTCATCCTGAAGCTCTCTCAACTTGATGAGATGGTTGATTCTGTCTTCAGGAGTTTCCACATGACCATAGAGCATAGTTGCGTTGCTGCGTAATCCCAGGTTGTGTGCCTCACGCATTACCTGGAGCCATCCTTCG
>JANLHY010000117.1 GCA_024653795.1 Candidatus Brocadiaceae bacterium
CCCTATTTTACAAGTACTTACGGATTCTGATTACAAAAAAGAACCTTCCATTCTTCATAAACAATTGCCTTTGTTCAACTTATAACCGGACACTAGTGACGTTATTTATTGTCAATCTCTAAACGCCTTGATACTACCTGGTACGGCGTAGCCGCAATCAATCTAAAAGGCGCAGTTGAAAGTTTTGAGTTTTGAATAAACATAACCCGAACGAGTCGGAAGTGTAAAGTAAGAAAAATCTCTAGCATCTCGGGTCTATTTTAACGGTGTATTGAATTACGAATATCGAACAAGGAATTTCGAATTATGAAGTTTTCTTATCCATTTTCTTCAACCGCGAATGAACGCAAATTGCCGCTAATACTCTTCTTTGTTTCGCGTTTATTGGCGTTTATTGGCGTTCATTAGCGGTTACCGGGGGTTTCAAGATCGAATGTTCTATTATCCTTCGACATTCGTTATTCCTTGTTCGATATTCGATATTAGATTCCTCTGAAAAATTTACAAAAACTTGTCCTCATGAAAATGGGGAAAAGGAAGTTTTTACAAAGTAATACTATAAACGCAATCAAAATTATTCTATCACCCTAGTAACTTCTTCTACAGTTGTTATCCCTTCAGAAACCTTCCTTATGGCTTCTTCCATTAATGAGCGCATACCCTTTTTCATAGCAGCGCTCTTCATTGTATTAGTGGAAGCATTTGCGTATATCAATTCCCTTATTTCGTCATCTACGACCAAAATTTCTCCGATAACGGTCCTTCCGGCGTATCCAGTCCCGTTACACTTAGGACACCCTGTACCTTTAAAAGCACTCGTTAAAGGGTTTCCATATGCTTTCAGATTGAGAATCACATCATTGTCCAGTTCGTACTTAGTTTTACAATACTTACATATTTTTCTTACGAGCCTTTGTGATATTACAGCGAGGAGACAGGAAGAAATCTGGAAACGGTCAATATTTAAATCTATAAGCCGGGGTATTGCAGTTATTGCATCATTTGCATGAAGGGTGGACAGGACGAGATGCCCTGTGGTGGATGCCCGAATTGCGATTTTTGCTGTCTCTTCATCCCTTATTTCACCCAAAAGGATTACATCGGGGTCTTGCCTCATAAAATTTCTGACCGCAAGGGCAAAACCATACCCTGTCTTTTCATTCACCTGGGTTTGCTTAATAAGGCTAATCTTATATTCAACGGGATTTTCGACGGTAAGGACATTTCTCTCAATAACGTCTATTTCCCTTAATGCTGAATAAAGGGTAGTTGTTTTGCCGCTTCCTGTAGGGCCTGTAATTAAAATTATTCCATACGGCTTAGAAAATAGCCTCTTTATCTTTTTTGTATTCGCATCGTCAAACCCCAAGCTTTCTATCTTTAATAATCGACCTGAGCCTGCAAGCACCCTCATCACAACATTTTCTCCATATATAGTTGGAATTGTGGAGACTCGAATATCATAGGTTTTATTCAAAAAGGTAAACGTAAAGGAACCATCTTGTGGCAGCCTCTGTTCTGCTATATCAATCTGTGATAGTATCTTAATTCTTGATATGATTCCTTTCTGGGCTGTCATTGGAATACAATGGCCATGCTGCAACACCCCGTCAATCCGGTAAAATACATGAACTATTTCCGCCGTTGAATTAATATGAATATCAGAAGCTTTTCTCTTGATACCGTCTATAATAATCAGGTCTGTGAGTGATGACAATGCAGTGCCAGTGGCAGCTCCTGTTGCCCGTATCTCTTTTATTGTATCATCTATGCGCTGCTGGATGGGGTTCTCTAAAAAAAAGAATGCCTTTCCCAATACTTCATGGAAAATATCCCTGTCAACCATATATACTTTTGGCTGTTTCTGTGTTAACCTTGTAACTGCATCAACTGCATGGATATTGCTTGGGTTTATGATCCCGATACATAATCTTCCCTCATCTATATCAAGAGGGATAAATTCTGCGCTTACCGCTGTATCTTTCGGGATTAGTTTTAATGCCTCTTCTGAAATGGGATAATCTTTGAGGTCTACAAACTCCAATCCCTCCTGTTCTGCCAGCGCCTGTACTATCTCATTTGATGACACAAATCCCAGCTTTACAAAAGTATCGCCCAGCAGGTCACCGGTAACCTTCTGCTGATTCATAGCAAGACTGAGCTGTTTCTCACTGATGAGTCCCTTTAATTTTAATAAATCACCAACTTTGATTTTGCTCATAAATTATCTTGAAACCAATTGTGGTTGCAGAATGACAACGAGTTCTGTTTTGCTTTCCTCTTTGTCACGCTTGGTAAATAATTCGCCCAGATAAGGAATATCGCCCAGGAGGGGAACCTTATTTTTCTGAAGATTTTCGTCTTTCTGTATCAGACCTCCAATTATTATTAACTGTCCATCCCTGACCTTTACGGTGGTGCTTAATTCTCTTAGATCAATTGTTGGAAGTGATATCTTTATCTCGTCATTTGGCCCAAACTCTGCGGTCTTAAAGTCGCCAACAAGATCAGATACTATAGGGGTTATAGTTAAAGTTATTTCACCAATTTCATTTATATATGGGACGATACCTATGATAATCCCGGAAAGTACGCTGCTCGTGGTAACCGTAAATGTAGTTATTGGTGTAACACCCGCAACCGTTGTTGTTTCTACCTTCGAGACAAAATTCTCGTTTCTCCCAACGCTTAAAAGAGACGTCTGCCCATTCATAATATTCACACGAGGGTTGGATAAAGTCCTCAACTCACCTTGTTCCTTCAGGGCATTTAATACTGCGCTAAAATTATCTCCTTTAGTCACCCCTATGCTGCTGAAAATTGAACCCGAAGGAGAAATAGTGTTAAATTTCGTTGTAGAAAAGTTCACTGTACTACCTAAAATATGGGTCACGGAGCTCCAGTCAATTCCAAATTGTAACCTATCCGAGAGCTGCACTTCTATGATTTTTGCCTCAACAAGAACCTGTCTGTTCATGACCCTTTTAATTGTATTCAGATATTCCTCTACTCGCTCCATATTCCTCTTTGTTGCGGTTACCACGATCGTCCCTGGTAATCTGTTTACATTGACTCTCTGCATGGTTGTTGAACCTGCTGCTCCAGTTGTCTGTTCTCCTGTAATTCCGAGGATACTCACAATGGAATTTTCTATCGCCTCCCAGAAGTTAAATGCCACGGTGTCGCTTTTTGCATTCTGTATGATATTTCCCCTGATATTGCTCCCGCCGCTGGTTCCTCCAGTTGTTCCGCCGAGCGCCCCGCCGAGTATATCACCACCCACGGCGCTCTCATAATTTTGTACAATTGCAGGATGTCCAAGTTCGAATATCCTGCTATCCACCGCTTTCACAAAAAGTATATTATCCTTGACTGCGTAAAAGTAATCTACCGAGGAAAAAATAATATTCAGCGCCTCTTCAGCGCTTATGTTTTTTAAGGTAAGGGTTATAGGTGTTTCAGGATTTACCCATTTATCCATAACAAGATTAAGGCTCGTTGCTTCAGCAACTACATGAAGCACATCCCTGAGCGGAGTATTTCTTGCCACAATATCAACTATCCTTACTTTCAGGGGGGAAATATCTTCGGTAATTGGCGTAAATTCTGGTATTTTTAACTCTGAAGGGGGCTGTTCTGCTTTTACTTCCTTATATTCTTCCGGTATCTGAACCTCTCTCTTTATGTCCATGTATGAGCAGGACGACAATAGAATGAGAAAGGGCAGACATGAAACTGCGCCTAGCAAGCCCTTGACAAATAGAGTATTTGTCAAGGGCAAGCGGCTTTTTATTCGACGTCTATCAGCAACATTATCCAGGGCATCAGCCGTCAATATCCATTTATCAACTACTCTATTTTTATCCATTCCTCTCCTCCCTGGTCTTTTAACAGTATTTTATCTTTTTCTATTCTCACGACCCTGCAATTGTTGATTACGTCTCCTTCATTTACCACGGTACTATTTATTATTGCGATTTTCAGTCCATCTCTTATAAGAATAAGGGATATTTTTTTTGCTTCTGTCTCATTATAAATCTCTGTTCCAGAAATTGGTATTCGCAAAATATCCTTTTGAGAATGAACGGGCATTTTTACAGGACTATTAAGTTTCGTTACATGAAGTGGTTGCTTATCGACAAGTTGAACCTTTTCATAAGAAAACCTTGAAAGTGCCCGCTCTGTTGGAGAAAGAACTGGCTTGAACTTCATCAATGATGAGATAATTATTGAGAAAAAAATTAAAATGAAAGGTAGTGCAATAAATGTTATCTGGTTTTTTTCAAACTGCATTTATTCGTACTCAAAAATGGTAATAGTTCAGCTACCTTAGACAGGATGAACAGGATTAACATGATAATTGTTTCATCCTGTATATCTTTTACGTTAAATCCTTGACCTTTCGTTTAACCTCAACTTTGCTTTCCCCAAAATTAAGAATAAGTCCTATAGGTTTTCCCGTAGCAACAAGGTAATTAACCAGTTGTACTTCATGTGCTTTAACAACTCGTCTAACTGATTTTAGTTCTAAAATAATTGTATCATTAACGATAATATCAGCTACAAACTCTCCTACGATTTCATCATCATAGTAAACTGTGATAGGTTTTTGTGACTCTGCATCCAGGCCTGCTTTAAGTAGTTCTATAAGTAAGCATTTTTCATATACACTTTCGAGAAAGCCAAACCCCATTTTATTATAAACACGATAAGCACAGCCGATAATTGTCTCAGTCACGTTTTTGTATTCCATATAACCTCCTTCAGGTTGTGATAAATAGTTTTGATTAACTGGATTTATATCATGTCTATCCTGTTATCTTGTCAAATCTTTTTCTTTCGGT
>JANLHY010000119.1 GCA_024653795.1 Candidatus Brocadiaceae bacterium
CGCTTCATCAACTGGCATTTTCTCCGGAAGTAAATGAGTATGGAAAAAATGAATTGTAAAAATAAAACCAGCTGCAAGAATGGCTTCATATCTGTGAACAATTAAAGCAATGCTAGGAAGATCAATTATACCAGCAACCGAAACTGGGATAATTTTAGTAAATTGCACTGGGAACCATAATATTAACCCTGTAAATGCCATTACAAGCGTTCCCCACATTAGAGATAAATACTCAAATTTCTCCCAATATATCCAGCAATCAAAGTTAGGACGCTTCCCAATACCAAGAAACCATTTAATGTCACCAACTATATCAAAGACATCCCTTGGCTGAATAAGGAGAGAATTCGGCCCCCAAAAAAAGCCCTTTCTCTTTTGTACGGATACATTATAAAAGAGATATATAAAATGTACAAATGCGGCAAAAAAAGTGATAAGGGCACAAATACGATGAAGGTAACCTGCAGTTGGATACCCGCCAAATAACTCATAAAGCCATCTCGCCCAACCATATCCCCTAAATGCCAACGGCATCCCTGTTAAGACAAGACCAAAAAAGCTAATAATTATCAGAAAATGGCAAAATCTATGAAAAAGACCAAACCTTAAATAATTAGTGCTGTTCTTCATCACCATGCTCCTTTCTCCTGTATTCATCGCGAACTACAGCAAACCAACTTAGTAAGGAATGGAGTCCGAAGGCAGAAAACGTAAACGCCAATATTCCCACATACATTACAAATACTATACATAAAATCGTTTGTGGGTTTTTGATGACTTTTTTAAGATTTTCAGGATCACTGCGGGCATTTTTTATAGCAGCAAGTAAGGTTTTGTAATACTTAATATTCTTAATCTGCGGATGCTCAACATGCCTGACAAAACTTGCATTTGCATTTGCATGGCAGCTGCCACATGTTTCCATAATTCTTTCTTTCCCTACCTTTGATTCTGGGTCTGATGAATTCAATATTTTATGTTTACCGTGACAATCAAAACACACGGGCACATCAGTTGTCGTGTGACCTAACGTCGCGACTTGACCATGTGCATTATTTTTGTAACTATTCAGATAATCCTGATGACAAGAACCGCAAGCATCAATCGTTAACTTTCTGTGAAGAGGATCAGTTCCCCTTGGAACGTCTCTGGGAGATTTCTCCCCCATTGGAGTGTAATGATATGATAAACCAGCATGACAGTCCTTACAAGTTGGCACATCTTTGTTATTCTCCCGCATCAACTTAACATGGGTACTTTGCAGATAATCTTCGGCTGGATCATCATGACAGAAGGTAATACAATCCACAGGTTTTAGGTTTGGTTTGTGACCTTCTGTCACATCCTTCCCATCTAAATCCTGGTGACAGTCGATACAGAAAAAGTCTTCACCACCATGAGCTGATGCCTTAAAGGCGGCCTCGTCGATTAACATCGGAGACACTTTAATTTCACCCGTTACAGGGTCTATTTTTGCCTTTTCTGCAACCTTCAGTTTGTCTGGTTTTGTATGACACTCAATGCATGGACCATTATCGCCTGCAAATAACATTGCAGGCGATAACATAATACCGGTCACGCATAACGCTAAAAATGCTGTTATTTCAAATTTTTTTAAGCCTGACAATACTTCAGTCATCAAGCTCTTTTTTGGTTTATAAACCACTTACGGAATCCTCCTCAGCTATAACTCTTAAGCTTAAAGAGTTAATCCTTTTTTTTCTTTGGTTTTAATGGTGAATTAAGAATTTCATCCTTTGGCAATATAGCTGCCCATTTCTTTTTTTCTTCCGGAGATAGCTTTTTAA
>JANLHY010000122.1 GCA_024653795.1 Candidatus Brocadiaceae bacterium
CTTAAAAAGGTTATGACAAGACGACAGTTATGATTGAAAGATAGTATATTAAAGTCTATAGTTTCAAATTATGAGAGGGCAAGAGAAGCAAGGATGGAACGTATTTAAAAAGATATTTTCAGAGAATTGGGATAGTTTCAAAATGGAGCATTCCCGTTATGATAATCAGTACTATGATAGTTTAGTAGAGAAGATGTTGTCATGTGGTAATCCTGAAGAGATGGGCTATATAGAGTATTTGTGCCAGAGTTGTGGACAGGGGAGACGTTTATTATCAATGAGTTGCAAGAGTGCGTTATGTTTGAGATGTGGTAAGGTATATGTAGATAATTGGGTAAGTCAGGTGAGTAAGATGTTGCATGAAGGGGTCATATATCGGCATATAGTATTGACAATGCCAGATAATCTTAGAACTGTATTTTATAAATATTCAGGGGAGTTATATGGAGAGTTCTTTGCATGTGGAGTAAAGTGTTTGGATGATTTTTTTAGTGAGGTAAGAGGTAAGGCTTTGAAAGGTGGTTACTTAGTAGTACTACAGACACATGGAAGAAACGGTCAGTACAATCCCCACCTTCATATAATATCAACGAGTGGAGGTTTAGACAAAGCGAACAACAAATGGGAACACTTAAATTATTTACCCTACCCGTTATTGCATAAGAAGTGGCAGTGGTATTTGCTGGAGATGTTAAAAAAGGAGATTGGTACAGAAGAGATTATGATGTTGGTGGATAGCTGTTACAGGAGATATCCGAATGGGTTTGTTGCGAACGTACAGAAGGGTGATGTTCCGTCCAGATATAATAGTTTAGCGAAGTACCTGGCTAAGTATGTGGTGAGTCCTCCAATATCAATAAGGAGGATTGATGTCTACGATGGAGAGAATGTGACATATCATTATCGTTCGCACAAGACTGGCCGAGAGGAACAAGAGCGAGTGGATGTGCATACGTTTATAGGTAGGATGATTCAGCATGTATTTCCTAAAGGATTTCAACGAATTAGGTACTATGGAGTGCAGGCGACTAGTACATTTGAGAAGGTCAAAGTGATAATACAAGAAGCGTTATCAACCGTTAAAGGGGTAGTTAAAGGTGCGATAAAGATAATAGAGGAGAAAAGCTACCGAGCAAGATATCAGGAGAGTTTTGGTAGAGATCCCTTCAAATGTACTCATTGTGGAGGAGAGATGGTTCTTTGGGCCATATATCATCCCCGGTATGGAATTATTTATAATGAGGATGAAGTGATAGAAAGTGGCAAATATGAGCAGGGAGAGGAAGAAAGCGATAAAGATGAATGTGGCAGACGAACCATTTGGTCCGCCACCGCAGCATTACAATTACCGTTGTTCGGAGTGTAAAACTGAAATTGAGGTTAATGAAGCCGTTATTGATGCTGAAATCGGAATGGCCAAATTCAACAACGAATACTATGAAGGGTACATGCCAAAATTAGGATGTCCTGGATGTAATAACCATACTATGGAATGTACAGAGAAATATAAAGACTAAAAGTCCGCCCGTAGGGCGCTAATTAAAGACATTCATTTCATATTTTAAACTTGCCGTTACCATTGTTTTCAATACCCCTTCGAGTAAAACGATGGGAGTTAAAAAGGGATTTAAAAAAAATTATGAGATGACATAAATTCATAAGACCAAAACAAATTTCTCACATAACATACTGAAAAAACTAATATCAAACCTTGATTAGTGATTGAAAAATACAAGAATCAAACATAACCAGGCGTTTAACCAAATGCCAAAATACAGCATTGGTTAACTAAACCCTATCTTTCTAATCTAATTTTAAAAGGACATCATATGTTTGATGAAAAAAAGTTTAAAAAAAATGTAGAAAAAATCAAAACCAAATCCCTAGAAAAAATTAATCAAATAATTGTAGACGAAATAAGCACAATAAAATGCGAAGAACATGGAAAAACCCCCCAAATGATTAACTCAAATCTTGATGAAAATTCTTTTAGTTGTTGTTGTGACTCCATGAAAAAAATAGTACTTAACAAACTAAAGAAAAGATTCAATTAGGATTGGCTAGAAAAGGACAGGGTCATATTATTGACAAAAAAAACATAACCAGGCGTTTAACAAAATACTAAAAAATGCATTGGTAAACTAATTGTTATATTAGAAAAAATGGTGTCAAACCTTGATTAGTGATTAATTGAATATCAGAGTTAGGAACAACTCTTAAAATAAAATAAGATTGTGACAGGTAAATGCTCGTACTAACAAGGAGAACAGGAGAGAGTATGAAAATTGGCAGTGACATAATAATTACTGTCATGGTGATATACGAGAAAAAAATAATGGTAAGAGTTCAGGCGCCGAAGAACACAAAATTAAATTTACGTTTAGGCAAAGCCACTCCAATAACAGACGACATCACAATAACACTCGCATACATAGACAAGTGCCAGGTTACACTAGGCATCGAAGCCCCTGCGGAAATGAGGATAGAAAGAGGAAATAATCACATATCAGCATGAATAAAATAATCTGCTTTAAATGCTATTTTGATGATTCAAGCTGTAATTGTTCATTATAAGAAATACAAAAATATGAGCCATAAATCTTCACTGATATTCATTAATTAAAATAAAAGGATAGAAAATATATGTTTGAACAGACTTTTAAAAATATAGATGATACGCTTTGGAAAGACGCAGGATGTAGCAGCGAACTGGATTACGTGGAACAGACTTCCTGGGTCTTGTTTCTCAAATATCTGGACGATTTAGAAAAAGACAAAGCAACCGCAGCCGAGCTAACTGGGAAAACCTATACAAATATCATTTCTCCAGAATTTCAATGGACAAAATGGGCAGCTCCTAAATTAGAAAATGACAAGATTGACCATAACGCTTTAACTGGCGATGACCTTGTGGACTTTGTAAATGGTGAACTTTTCCCCTATCTGAAAAAAATTAAAACCGATGCGGAACATGCAGATACTATTGAATACAAAATTGGTGAGATATTCAGCGAACTGAAAAACAGAATTCAAAGTGGTTATAACCTGCGTGAAGTCGTAAACAATATTGATCAACTTCGTTTCATGACTCATAAGGACAAGCACGAGATGAGTCATCTGTACGAAGCGAAAATTAAAAATATGGGCAATGCCGGACGCAATGGTGGTGAATATTACACTCCTCGACCGCTTATTAAAACTATTGTTAAAGTAGTGGCTCCCGAAATTGGCAACAAAATTTATGACGGAGCAGTAGGTTCAGCAGGTTTCTTGTGTGAAGCATTTGAATATTTAAAGAAGAGCAAAAAATTATCTACTGCCGATACCGAAACGTTACAGAAAAAAACTTTTTACGGCAAAGAGAAAAAGTCATTGGCTTACATTATTGGAATTATGAATATGATATTACACGGCGTTGAAGCCCCCAATATTATACATACCAATACACTTGCCGAAAACCTTGCTGATATACAGGAAAAAGACCGTTACGATGTAATTCTGGCAAATCCCCCTTTTGGGGGAAAAGAGAGAGCCGAAGTGCAACAAAACTTCCCGATAAAAACAGGTGAAACCGCTTCTCTGTTTTTACAACACTTTATTAAAATATTAAAAGCAGGTGGAAAAGCTGGCGTAGTAATTAAAAATACCTTTTTAAGTAATACTGATAATGCTTCTATTGCATTGCGTAAAGAACTATTGACCAATTGCAATTTACATACAGTATTGGATTTACCTGGTGGAACATTTACGGGTGCAGGAGTAAAAACAGTGGTATTGTTTTTTGAAAAAGGAAACTCCACTAAAAAATCATGGTTCTATCAACTCAATTTAGATAGAAACCTTGGTAAAACAAATGCTCTAAACGAAAACGATTTAGCCGAATTTGTTGCATTGCAAAAAAAACAAACTGAAAGCGAAAACTCTTGGACAGTAAATATAAAGGATATTGACCAAATGACCTTTGACCTTTCTGCTAAAAATCCAAATACGCCTGAAGAAGCACCTTTACGTAAACCGAAAGAGATTTTAGAAGAGATGAAAGCTCTTGATAAAGAAAGTGCAGCGGTTTTAAGCTCAATTTTGAAGCTGATATGAAGAACTGTGAGTACAAGAAATTAAGCGAATTAAGTGAAAAAAAAGGTGCGGTAGTTTCTGGACCGTTTGGTTCAAATCTAAAAGTTTCTGACTATAAAACTGAAGGCATACCTATACTCAGATTACAGAACATTGGGAAAGGTTATTTCATTGAAAAAGGTATAAAGTATATTAGTGAAGAAAAAGCAGAGGAACTAAAATATCATTCATTTGTTGCAGGAGATATTGCTCTTGCAAAGCTGGGTATTCCAATTGGTAAAACTTGTATTATTCCAAATCACTTTCAATCAGGAATAATAACAGCAGATATTGTTAGAATAAGACCTGATCCAAAAAAGGTTAATTATAAATATTTAAAATTCTTTTTAAATACGGATTTGCCAGTAGCACAATTAACAAGAAATATTTCTGGTGCGACAAGACCAAGGGTGAATTTGTCAAATGTTAGAGATGTTGAAATACCTCTCCCTCCGCTTCCAGTGCAAAAACGCATAGTAGCCATTTTAGACAAAGCCTTTGCCGCCATAGCCAAAGCAAAAGCCAATGCCGAACAAAATCTTGAAAATGCCAAAGAACTTTTTGAGAGTTATTTGCAAGGAATGTTTGAGAATAAAGGTGAGGGTTGGGAAGAGAAGAAAATTAAAAATTTAACAAACCTTGTAACAAAAGGCTCTTCTCCTAAATGGCAAGGTATTAGTTATGTTGAAACAGGTGGTATTTTCTTTCTGACAAGTAAAAACGTTGGAGAATGTAAATTAATATTAGATAACAAGAAATTTTTGGAAGAAAGATTCAATGAAATTCAAAAAACATCAATATTGAAAAAAGGAGACGTTTTAACAAATATAGTTGGTGCATCAATCGGTAGAACAGCGGTATTTGATTTAGATGAAATAACAAATATTAATCAAGCAGTTTGCTTAATGAGATGTAAAAAAGCAGAACTATACAACTATTATTTAATGTATCTTCTTAATTCTCCTTTCTTCAAAAGCATTCTACACGACAATGAAGTTAATAATGCAAGAGCCAACCTAAGTTTGACTTTCTTTAAAAATTTAGAAATCCCACTACCTTCTGTTTCCGAACAAATTGTTATAGTCGAAAATATTGAAACATTTACTGCCAAAACCAAAAAACTGGAAGCCATCTATCAGCAAAAAATAGAAGATCTGGAAGATCTGAAAAAGTCAGTATTACAAAAAGCGTTTAATGGAGAGTTAACCGAAAAAGAGATAATACTATGAATAAAAAACAATTGATAGAATTATTGAACGAGCTTGTGAAGGAGCTCCATGAAAGTGAATGGATAGAGTTTAAGCTAAATTTTCATTCACCCGAAGAAATTGGTGAACAGATTTCAGCCCTGGCTAATGGGGCATGCATTCAAAATAAACCGTTTGGGTATTTGATTTTTGGGGTTGAGGACCAAACACAACTTATTAAAGGAACTGCGTTTAAAGCAAAATCACATAAAAAAGGGAATGAAGATTTAGAACATTGGCTTGTCACACGTATAAACCCCAAAATAGATTTTAAAGTTTATGAATTCGACTATGATACGGACAAACATATTAGCATCTATGTAATTCCAACTGCAAAAAATCAGCCTGTGATGTTTTTACACCAGGCATATATACGAATTGGAAGTATTACCCGCAAGCTGAACGATTTTCCTGAAAAGCAAGCCAAAATATGGAAAAAAGAGACTGTCCTTTTTGAGAAAGAAATTGCAAAAGACAATTTAACTTCGGCAGACATTACAAAATATTTGAGTACTGAAACATATTTTGATTTATTGAAACTACCCTATCCTTCAACACAACAAGGGGTAATTGACAAATTTCTGGAAGAAGGTATTGTTGTTAAAAATACAGGATATGCAATTACAAAGCTTGGCGCGCTGTTATTTGCTAAAAATCTAAAGGACTTTGAGAGTATCGAGAGAAAATCTGTTAGGGTTATCGTTTATAAAGGTAAAAACAAAGTTGAAACAGAGAGAGAACAACTTGGAGCAAAGGGTTATGCAATTGGGTTTGAAGGTTTAGTGGATTGGATAAATAGTCAATTGCCAGCCAACGAAGAAATAGGTAAAGCATTACGGAAAGATACACGAATGTATCCGGAAATTGCTATAAGGGAACTTGTTGCAAATGCGTTAATACATCAAGACCTCACAGTAAAAGGGTTTCCAATGGTAGAAATTTTTACTGATAGAATTGAAATCTCAAATTCTGGAATTCCATTGGTTACTCCGGATAGATTTATTGATGCTTATGTATCACGTAATGAAAAACTAGCTGATTTAATGCGTAGAATTGGATTCTGTGAAGAAAAAGGAAGTGGATTAGACAAGGTTATTTTCTTTAACGAGCTTTATCAATTACCGGCTATAAATGTAATTGTTGCTGAAAATCAAACAAGAGTCACCATGTATGGCTATAAGACACTTAACAGCTTAGATAAAAAAGAAAAGATTAGGGCTTGTTATCAGCATGCTTGTTTAAAATATGTTTCTAACGAGAAAATGACAAATCAATCATTAAGAGAAAGATTTAAAATTGAAGACCATAATTATTCTATTGCATCTAGAATTATTAAGGACGCATTACTTGACGGGGCAATAAAAGAAGATGATCCTGATAGTAAATCAAGAAAATATGCAAGTTATTTGCCATTTTGGGCATAAATCTTATGTGATGGTTATGTGATTGAAAGGAGATTTTAAGAACATAACTCCTGTATTATCAACAAAATCTTATGTGATTGTCATGTGATGATGAAGGAAAATTATTTGCAATATCGGTTCTTAAAAAAGTGTAAGGGTAGTCTTTATGAACGAAGCTGAAACAAGAGCAGAATTAATAGATCCTAAACTTAAAACCTGTGGATGGGGCGTGATCGAGGGTTCTAAAATACTCCGTGAACGCGATGTCTGTAAAATTACGGACGGCAGGATACAAGTGGGAGGTGGGAGAAAAAAACCACTTGTTGCTGATTACATCCTTGTTTACAAAGGCATTAAACTCGCTGTTGTTGAAGCTAAAAGTGATGAATTGGAAGTGGGTGAAGGTGTAGCACAGGCAAAACAATATGCCTCCAAACTAAATTTAGAAACGACGTACTCAACTAACGGTAAAGAGATTTACCAAATCTGTATGAAAACGGGTGTAGAGAGTTTGGTAACCGATTTTCTTTCTCCTCAAGAACTTTGGGATAAAACCTATACAGACCAGAACGACTGGCGTGATAGATTTGCAAACATCCCTTTTGAAGACAGAAGCGGAACCTGGCAATTACGCTACTATCAGGAAATTGCGATAAAAAACACACTCGAAGCAGTGGCACAAAACAGAGACAGAATTTTACTTACCCTTGCCACTGGAACAGGAAAAACGGCAATTGCTTTTCAAATTGCATGGAAACTATTTCAAACCCGTTGGAACTTAAATCGTGACGGACAGAGAAGACCAAGAATACTGTTTTTAGCCGACCGTAATTTTTTAGCAGACCAGGCATTTAACGCATTTTCAGCATTTCCCGAAGATGCTATGGTTCGCATAAAACCCAAAGATATCAGGAAGAAAGGGAAAGTGCCAACCAACGGCAGTATCTTCTTTACCATTTTTCAATCCTTCATGTCAGAATCAATTGATAAGGGAAAATCGATAATTTACAACGAATATGAAAATAATGCTCAATTATCAACTGTCGATTATCAATTAAGTAAAGTAGCTGAAACAGAAGGAGAATATGAAGCTTCATATTATAACTTTGGGGAATACCCTAAAGATTATTTTGATTTCATAGTGATAGATGAGTGTCACAGAGGGGGAGCCAATGACGAAGGAAACTGGAGAGGGATTTTAGAATATTTTTCACCAGCCGTACAATTGGGGCTTACTGCTACACCCAAACGAAAAGACAATGTTGATACTTATAAATATTTTGGGGAACCTGTTTATATCTATTCGCTCAAAGAAGGTATTAACGATGGATTCCTTACACCATTCAAGGTAAAACGCATCCAGACAACGCTGGACGATTATATATACACCAGTGATGACAATATTATTGAAGGCGAGATTGAAGAAGGAAAAATATACGAAGAACCCGACTTTAATAAAATTATTGAAATAAAAGAGCGGGAGGCGAAGCGGGTTCAGATTTATATGGACGAAGCCAATCAGAACGAAAAAACCATTATTTTCTGTGCCACACAAATTCACGCAGCCGCAGTTCGTGATTTGGTAAATCAATATAAAAAAAACAAAGACCCGAACTATTGTGTTCGTGTAACTGCAAACGATGGTGAAATAGGAGAACAGTTTTTACGGGAATTTCAAGATAATGAGAAAAGAATTCCAACGGTATTAACCACTTCCCAAAAACTATCAACAGGTGTTGATGCCCGGAATATTCGCAACATTGTTTTAATGCGACCGGTAAATCAGATAATTGAGTTTAAGCAGATAGTGGGAAGAGGTACACGATTATTTGACGGAAAAGAATTTTTCACTATTTATGATTTTGTAGATGCTTACCAACGCTTTTCAGATCCTGAATGGGATGGAGAGCCTGTTGAAGAAGTTGCTTGTCCTGATTGCGGAGAAACTCCTTGTGTTTGTGAAAAGAGACCGCCAAAACCTTGCAAAGTTTGTGATCAACTCCCTTGTATTTGCGAAAAAGAACTACCACAACCTTGTGAAAAATGCGGACAGAGACCTTGTGTCTGCATAAAGAGAGTTAAAATAAAACTAAAAGACGGAAAAGAGCGTGAAATTCAACACATGATTGCTACTTCTTTTTGGAGTGCTGACGGTAAACCAATTTCGGCAGAAGAATTTTTAAATAATCTATTTGGAGAACTTCCTAACTTTTTCAAAAGCGAAGATGAGTTAAGGACTTTATGGAGTAATCCGATAACACGGAAGACTTTGCTTGAAAAACTGGACGAAGCAGGTTTTGGAAAAGAAGAATTAAGCACTCTGCAAAAACTAATTGACGCAGAGAAAAGCGATTTATTCGATGTTTTGGAATATGTGTTTAACAGCGATATAAAACCAATAACAAGAGAAGAGCGGGTAACAAGAGCTAAGGCAACAATTTTTGCTTTACTCAACGACAAACAAAAAGAATTCATTGAATTTGTATTGAGTAAATATATAGAAACGGGTGTTGAAGAACTCTCCCAGGAAAAGCTACCAGTATTACTTACAAATAAATATCAATCGTTAGAAGACGCCAAAGAAATATTGGGAGATGTGGCAAATATCAGTTCACTGTTTATTGAATTTCAAAAATATTTGTATCAAATTAGAGCGGCATAATATTCCTGGAGAACTAATAAATCATACCTTCCGTAAAATGTAATAATTGTGGACATTCAGTTGAAATAGAAGATGCTACAAAAAAGTATAAACTTCCTTTATTCTTTATTAGCTTAGGGGCTGCTATACTTGGATATGAGAATTTAGTTGGCAATCCTAGCTTGATAATAACTATCTTGGGATTTCTTTCTGGAACTGCTGGTCTTATCTGGTTGATTAGGACAAAATTAATTTCTAACAAGACTGAATAAAAATATCAGGATAACACTACACGGAAAATACTATACAAAAAAATGTAAGTAGAGCGCAGGAAACAGGTATCTAAAACTAAATCCAAGAAAAACAACTCAGCATGAATAAATTAATCTGCGTTAAATTCTATTTTAATATTTCAGACTGTAATTGTTCCTTATATGAAGGAACAAAAATCAAATAGATCAATAGCAGTATAACAAATCCACCAATATTATATTCATATTGACGTAATAACTTAAGTCGTATATGTTAACCAAAATATTATGTCAAATATCTGTATTATATTGCCGCGTTTAGGTAGTCTAATCTATGATGATATTCCTTTAGTACCGTTTTATAAAATTCATACGAATGGTGTTATCTTTTTTGGGGCTAAAAACTGAAAGCTGAAATTCAAAATAGTAAAGACTGTGAAAATTTATCTATCGATCAGTTAGCAGAAATGAGAGCAGGCATCGCTGATAATTCTCAAAGAGCAGTCCTAATCGATAATGAAATTGAACGCCAAAAACGAGTACATCAGCATGAGCTTGACAAAAAACTTATTGAAATACAATCAAGATCAATGAAGATGTCTAATATTATAATTGCAATATCAACTATTGGTGGAGCAATCGTTGGATCATTATTAACGTTTTGGCTGAAATGAATCCTGTAACAAGCGCAACTAATAAAATCCAAAAAGGTAATATTATTTTATTATTTCGAGTACTACACAAAGGATCTTCATGAAGAAATAATATAAATTTTTTTAACAAAAAGATTCGCCCAAAAAAAAGATTAACTAAAATATAAAGTTGTACATCATCACAAAGCTAATATATCCAAGGAATGAAGCCAAAGAAAAAGCACTTCGGCTTATCCCAAGACGTTCGTTTTTCTTTAGTAGCTTTATACAAACTTCCTTTTAGATTTTTAAAAGAAAATGGGGATAATTATTTTATATGAAAGACATAGCTGAATTTTTACCACAAGCTCTATCAAGTCTAAACTCCGTCCTTTCTATTTTCAAGACTATTGGTACAGTCTTCAATCAATCTGGTGATACTACAAATACCCAAGAAAGCCTTGTCGAGGCTACTAATGTCTTGCTTGAAGCTAAATCCAAAATCATTTCTGCGCAAGAAGAACATTCTTTTTTGTCGTCTGAGATAGACAAACTCAAACAAGAATGCATGCGACTTAAAGATTGGAAGGCTGAAAGTAAACGCTATGCTAGAAAACAAATCGCACCCGGAGTTTTTGCCTACATAGAAAATGATTTCGTGGAACATCTTCAAGATACGCATAAGTATTGTTGTAATTGTTTCGACAAAACTGTTAAATCCACTTTACAACAAAAGACAAAACCGATTGCTGGTTATAAGAGGGTAAAGGCATTGGTATGTCCAAATGGCTGTCCTGATCTGGAACTTCTTAATTATTCTGAAAATATCAAATAGATAAAAATAATTATCCCCCTTTTTTATAAAATATTTAAACATAAAACTGTTAAGCCAATTAAAGACAAAACGAACAAATGGATAGACAACGACTCAAAATATATGTGCGATCTATGTTTCATCGCTTTGCAATTCGCCTCTTATTCTCTCTCGTGTCATCCAAAACGTAAGGCCTAAAAATAATAATGTCACTACATCACGATATTACACAGTCTTACCCACTGAAGGCAGCAATTGAGCAAATACTAGGGCATCAGGCATGGCTAGATCTGAAGGATTGCACGTCTTTCACCACATGGCGATAGCACTGAGATAAATTCCCTGGCGTACATACATTCTTAAACTGATAAAAGCGATCCGTATAAGTATTAATGAATCTGTCGAAATTAAAGATGAAGAATGGATGATCGAAGTAAACAAAAACCTAGCCCCAGTTTACAAGTTATGTTCAAAGTTTAGCAATAATTGTTCGTAACTCGTTGCATCGCAATATATTATCGCATTCGATATAGGTATTACC